>JAAZYK010000088.1 GCA_014239685.1 Dehalococcoidia bacterium
AGGTGTATGAATCTGCCTGTCGCGCAAACTCTTTAAGAAATCGGAAACCAGACCCGGCCATGGCAAACAAACCTAGGCGCGCGGAACGACCACGCCAGACATCTGAGTCCGACGCGGCCGTCCGTTAAAACAACTTCTGTCTACTTGACGGGGTCTGATCCCCTGAACATCGCGGGCTGTGGCATTCGCCCGACCGGCACCTCGATCAACACCGGACGGTCGAGTTGGATGGCGTCGGCAACAGCTTCACCAACCTTCTCCACCTCATCCACTTTCATGCCCTTAACGCCGTAAGCCTCGGCCATCTCGACGAAGTCCGGGTTATGCAGCTCGGCGCCATACGTCCCCCCCCACATGTTGTCCAAGTCGCGAGACACGTTGCCGTATGCGTTGTCATTGAACACCACCACCACGGCGTTGATGTCGTGCTGTACAGCCGTCGCAAGCTCCTGTGACGAGTACAAGAAACCGCCGTCTCCAGAGGTAATCACAACCGGTTTATCCGGCTGTGCAACCTTCACGCCTAGTCCCGTCGGGAAGGCATAACCAAGGTTTCCCGAGTAGCTGGATGTAATGAAGCTGCGTGGTTCGTAGGTTTTCCAGTGAGACCGGCTGTAGTAGCCGACCTGCGTCATGCCGCTAATAAAAAGCGTGTCGTCCGGCGTGTTGTCTCGGATGCTCTTAAGGATCGTGCCCTGCGGCTGAGTTTCTGGCGCGAGAGCGTCTGCTGCATCCCGAACCGTACCAATCGTGTTTGCCGTCGACTCACGCGGGCTGCCACTGGCTTTCAAGCCACCAAGAACCGACCTAAGCGTCGCGGCTGCGTCCCCAGCCAATCCGTGCGCTGCCTCGTAATTACGGCCGATTTCGTCGGGGTCTATGTCTAACTGGATTATTGTCTGATCCGGGCTGATACCGGCACGGACCAGTCGACTGCCGACAGCGAGAACGACATCAGCGGTCTGAAGATACTCGACGGTCGGGCTGCCGGGGCTCAGCGCCGAGCCAATGGCCAGAGGGTGCCGGCTGTCAATCGCCCCCTTGCCCTCGCCAGTCATTACGACTCCCGCCTGCAAGAACTCTGCGACCTCCTTGAGTTCTTCCTGTGCGTCACCCAGGTTCACGCCGCCGCCTGCGAAGATCACCGGGCGTTTGGCTGACGCCAACATCTCTACAGCCTTCTCGACGTCTTTGGCAGGTGCAGCAGGCCGCATCGGATTGCTCGCCTCAAGTAGCTCAGCTTCGCCCCACTCTTCAAGAGTCTCCGGCGGGATCTCGATCTCTACCGGACGGGGTCGTCCGGTCTTCATAGCTAGTACGGCATCATGGACGGCCTGTGGGATGTCGCCTACCTGAAGTGCACGTCGCTGGAATTTGGTAATCGGCTTGATCGCCTCCATCTGGTCGTTGACCTCGTGGAGCATTCCTACATCGCTACCGATGTAGTCACGCTGCACCTGGCCGGAGATCATCAGCACTGGGGATGAAGCGGAGTACGCCGTGCTCAGCGCGCCTGCGGCGTTCAAGAGGCCGGGGCCGGGCACGACGAGCGCCGTACCGAACCCACCCTCACCGCCGGCACGCGCATAGCCATCAGCCATGTATCCCGTCGCCTGTTCATGACGGGTTGTGATGAACCGGATGCCCGGCTCGTCTCGAAGGGCCGACATGATGCCGTACATCTGGATACCGGGCAGCCCGAACATTACACGGACGCCTTCTCGATAGAGCGACTTTGCGAGTGCCTCGCCACCGGTCATTTGAGCCATTCAGGACTCTCCTAAAGTGATCGGCACCGAGTGTGCTGATCAGGGCTGCGCGGGCCGAAACGGCCAGACGTTGGGATTTTATTAGCTGGAGTTCGGCTATTCGGGTCTTTTCGGGGCCTGAGGCCGCTGGCCGAAGAACCCCGGGACCGGCATAGGACCTACCGGCACTTCGACAAGCACCGGTTTGTTCATCTGAATCGCGTCCGAAATGGAATCGCCGACCTTCGTCGGGTCCTTGACCTGTATGGCCTCCATCCCGAACGATCTCGCAAGCCGAGGAAAGTCAGGGTTGTGGAGTTCGGTGCCGTAAGCGCCACCCCATCCAAGGTCCAGGTCCCGACCAACGTTACCGAATGCATTATCGTTGAACACCACGGTCACGAGGTTGATGTCGTGCTGAACGGCGGTCGCCATCTCAGATACGTTGTACATAAAGCCACCGTCTCCGGCGACTACAACAACCGGGCGGTCGGGCTGGGCGACCTTCGCTCCAAGACCGGTCGGGAACGCAAATCCAAGATTCCCAGAATAACCGGAGCCGATGTAAGAGTTCTGGGAAGCTACCTTCCAGAAAGCCATGCTGTAGTAGCCAATCTGGGTGCTGTCTGGAATCAGGATCGTGTCATCCGGCACACCAGCCTGCATGCTCTGGAGGATGTCCCACTGGGGCTGTGTCCCGGGCGCCGAGTCGAACACGGTTTTCTTGACATCAGCAATCTTGTCGACCTGTGATGGCCGCGAACCGGCCGACCGGATACGCGCCGCAAGTTCCTTCATGGTCTTTCCGGCATCACCGGCCAGACCATACGTGTTGTCGTGGCTCCGGCCAATCTCTTCGGAGTCGATGTCGATATGGATGACCTTCTTGTCGCCCGACACAATCGATCCGCCGAGGCCTGCGAGCCTTGAACCTACGCCAATCACCACGTCGGCCTCTCCGTAGTACTTCCCGGCTGGAGTGCTGGCGCTCGCTCCCCTGTTCAATCCCAGGTTAAAGGGATTCGACCACGGGATCGCAGACTTGCCGTTGAGCGTGGTGAACACACCAGCCTGGAGGGCCTCCGCAAGCTCTATCAGCGCGTCGTGGGCATTTCCAAGACCCACACCACCGCCCGCAATGATGACCGGGCTTTTAGCATTAATCAGCATTTCTGCAGCGTTGTCTATCCGTGTGGAGTCAGCTGCTTCCCGGACTGCTGATTTTGGGTCGAGCAGCGTCGCCTCGCCCTGCTCTTCCATCGTCTCCGGCGGTACTTCAATCTCGACCGGCCGTGGTCGTCCCGTCTTGAGCTGATAGACAGCTTCCTGCACTGCGGCGGGAATCTCACCGACTTCCAAGACGCGCTTGCGCCATTTGGTGACCGGCTCGATCAGTGTCAACTGGTCGTTGACCTCGTGCAGCATTCCGACATCCTTGCCGATGAAGTCACGCTGCACCTGGCCGGAAATCATGAATACGGGCGATGAGACCGAGTACGCGGTTGAAAGCCCGCCCGCTGCGTTAAGCAAGCCGGGGCCGGGTACGACGAGGGCCGTTCCGAATCCGGGACCGCCACCCGCACGGGCATAACCATCGGCCATGTAACCGGTCGCCTGTTCGTGCCTGGTCGTGATGAAACGAACGCTCGGTTCGTCTCGAAGCCCCGCCATAATTCCGTAAAGCTGGACCCCGGGAAGTCCAAAGACAACCTCGACACCCTCGCGAACGAGCGATTTCGCAATCGCCTCGCCGCCCGTCATTTTCGTCATGAATTAAGCCTCATTCTGAACGGCATCGCCCTCATCCACGTGGTGGGGCGATCACCAAGCAATCCGCCGGGAAGATTAGCACATGAAAGAGGCAATAATTCGGCCCGTCCAGTTCGAAAATAAATCAGATTCGAGACAACCCGCCCGCCACCTCTCCCGCAACCTTGGCAAGGAGTGTTTGCGCCGCGATCGCCGGAACCCCGGAGAGCCGGGCGAACTCGTCTCTATATCCTGGACCAAGCCCCATGCAATCCAGTATCACCACCTCCGGCCGCGCATCGGCCATGACCGCCGCAGCAGCTTCAATTCCGCCTTCGTGGTATGGCGAATCGACCGCCACGGTGACCGAAAAACCATCCCCTTCCCAGATCTCCCTCACGATATCGACCTGGGACTCAATCGGCGTAACCACGCCGACGCGACGGGAGGGCGCAATGGCGCCAGCAATTGCGGGCAGCAAGCTGCCCGGGTCCAGTACAGGAACACCTACCTCAAAACGCGGGAAACGTCCGGTGCACAACAGCCCCACGGCGTGAACACCGTCGCTAACCAGAGCACGCATCCGGTCCTCTACAAGTGGCGCCATCGTATCGAGTTGGATATCTGCCGTGGAACCATCAGCCAGCAACATGTGAAGCGGGTATCCACCCGATTCAGACTCCAATTCTGCGATATCGTCCGTGGACATCCCATCGAGCACGCCAACGATCTGGAAGTCAACGCCTGGGACGTACTCTCGGAACGCCGTCTCGAAGTCCGGCCGCGGCGTCTGCCCAATGGTCACGAGTCCGAGCATATTTCTTCTCCATAAGTCGATCCAACACGTCGTAGGGGGACACGGCTTGCCCTACCCCTCCTCCAACATCCATCCACACGTGTCCGTGGGCTCTCGAAGAGTACCCAACACAACACTGTCATTGTAGTGATAAGGCTTTCTCCGCCCGTCGGTTATTACCGGGAACCTCACACGGCCATCATGCTTATCGGTGCAATCAGGAAATATTTGTGTGACGTGCGACAGTCCGGAATACCCTTCGCATCAGGCTCAAGATGGAAGCGCTCGGCCATTTGAGGCTTTTACCTGAAAGCACTCACCCACCAGCCACCTCTGCCGCCACCTTCGCCAGCAGCGTCTGTGCCAGCAACACCGGGCGCTTGGATAGCCGGGTGAACTCGTCCCTGTATTCCACGCCGTGGCCCATGCAATCGAGAATCACAACCTCGAGTTCCGAGTCCGCCATCTCTCTGGCTGCAATCTTTATCTCATCGTGACGATACGGCGACGCGAAGGCTGTTCTCACCGAGAACCCGTCGCGCTCCCACTTAACCTGCGCAGGTGCCATCTGGGAGGCGATAGGTGAAACGACTCCAATTCTTCGAGTACGACAGATCGCCCCGGCAAGCGCCGGCAACAACCTGCCTGGCCTAAGCACCGGAACGCCACAATCGATGTCCGGGAAATCGCCTGCACAACACACAACGACAGCACGGGCACCTGCATCGACCAGTTCTCGCGCTTTCGTCTCTACAAGCGGCGCCAGAACCTTGATGTCTATGTCACGTGTTGACCCGTCAGACAGTAGCGTGTGAAGCGGGTAGGAGCCGTCGATGCCCGCCAGATCATCGATCTGAGGCACAGAAATGCCATCCAGCGCGCCAAGTAATTTTATTTCTGTGTTCGGCAGATATTCACGAAAGGCCGCGTCGAAGTCAGGCCGGGGAGCCTGACCAATAGTCACCAGTCCAAGCATGTAAATTCTCCGAAGTTATGTCCAAAACATCGATGCTTTGAGCCTGTCGACATACTCGGTCAACTCCTGATACCGAATATCGTTCCCACTTCACTTTCCAGGAATCGCACCACACGAAGACAATTTATTGGCAATGTGCACCTACTCGGCCCGGAATGTGGGAAACCTTATCTTGGCCTCGAACATGGGGCATGAGTCTCATAAAACTATTTGATTACCGAGCCATTGTTAAAAAGTGAAGGTCTTCACCCATGAAAGTCGGAAAATCGACCGCCTATTTTCTTATATTTGGAAGCATTCTGGGTATCCTGGGATGGATTGCCATGATGCCATTTGTCGGCGGAGTGGATGGGGGGACAGATAAAGAAATGATCGCCGGCATAGCCGAAGACTACGATGCAGCAACCATACTCATGCCCATATTGCTGATCGCATTCACGGCCTTGGTATTGGGCTGGCGATCGGTGGCCAGATCATTAGGCGAAAATAGTATTTGGATAAATTCTGCCGACTTGCTACTACTCATCTCGCTAGGCCTAGGTGCTACTTCGATAGGGTTGATGCTCGGATCAGGTAGTCCTAATCTTTTAGATGAAACCATAGCCTTAGCGTTATGGTCCGCTGGCGAAGTAATAGATCTAATCGGCGGGATTTTCCTAATGCTCGGTCTAGCGATCATTGGGATTGTCAGTCTGCAGAGAACATCAGGCGACAAGATCCTACTGATCCTGTCTGCAATTCTTGTGATCGGATCAATTATCGGTGTAGCAAATTACATGATCTCTGGTGAGACAGAAACAGAACTTGAAGCAATACCTTATTTGTGCCTTCTAGTTGTCTCAGTGGGCATCGGAATAAAAAGCTTACGCACAAACGATTGAGAGCCTACCCTCTCGCGTAGTCGGATGTCAGTTAATTAGACCGATCCTTTAAGGCCCCCTGTTTTGCTCAAACAGGGGGCCTTTCGGTTGTTGTACCCGTCGTATTTCCTGAAGTTTTATTCCAGCTTCAGGGACTCCAGGTTTACGACCTGTCTTTATGCCCTGTACTGGTCGATCCCTTCAGTGACCGGAGCAGGACCACTCGGGAAGATCGCCGTCTTTGCCCGGTCCGCTCCTACCACGAGGATGTAGCAGTCTTCTGCCGAATCCATCACCGGGAACTCGATCTCAAGTCGCTGCTCTTCGGACAGGTTCTCCAACCACTTCCACTTCTCCGCGACCCGGGCCTCACCCTCAAGTGGCATGTACTGGATCATCTTTCCAAGAGAATGATTAGCGTTCGCCTGGATGAACTCTTTGGCCGCCTGCTTGGTGAATTCCTGCTTGCCGACAGGACCAGCGACATCCGGAGGCATCAGAATCAGGCGCTGAGTATGTCCCTTTTCCTGGATGCTCTTTGTTCCGAACACACAGCCATATGCGAGGTTCTTCAGTAGCCCTTCGGCGGTTGTGTTGCCCTGGTCCTGCTGGTCCAATTCTCCATCCGTTATGAAAAGGCTTACCGTACTCTCCTCGCGTTTAAATCCCTGATCCACATGGAAGGGATCCCATGGGCTCATATCTTCGTTCTCGGCGACGCACTGGATGAATTTCCGGGTCGTGCCGATGGTGTCCATATCCATCTTGCCCGGGTACCAGTAGCCAATGTTCCGGAAGCACATTGCAAATGCGCGTCCGACGACGGTATTCACCTGGTTATCACGGCCAGGTCCGATAGCCGAGCGCGGGTTGAATCCGAGTTCGTCGATGATCGGACCGTTTACGATCAGGAACGGTGCCTGTGGGCTGGTGGACATGAGCAACGATTTGCCGCCGTCCGCCTGGATATTAGAGATCGCCTTTACCGCGGCAATGACGACCGGAAGGTGTTCCGGTTTCGCTCCCGCCATAACGGAATTGATCGCAATCTTTTCCACAGTTGCGATGCCAAATCCCGGGGGCATATCGCACACGACGTGGTCCGCCGGGAGGTTTGTGCCGGTGAGCATATCCTCCACGGCTTGTCTGGTTGCCGGGAATAGTGGCAATCCGTCACCGAGGTCTTCACCTATCAGATCGTCGTTCATTGCCAGAACGGCTTCGTACTTGTCGTCAGCCTCGTACGTGCGACCCGAGTCGGTCTCTATACCCGATACACGGGCCCCAATCTCGGACGTGAGGCAGTCGATCAGCTCATCAATCACATCCACCGTCTGGCTTCGGCACAGATCGTGCTCAAGGTTTCGGTAGATACGCGGCACCACCACCCATTGCAGGGAAGGCATTCCAAAGGCCCGGGAGCTTGCAACTGCATCCTCCACAAACCGGCCAGATACGATCGGAACGGCGGGGACGCCGGTCTTCTCGATTTCGATCATGTCGTAGCACATCCACGACGCGCAGGTCCCTCAGTCAGCGGTGGCGCCTATGACAACGTCACTCTCCTCGGCACATTTCTGCCGGATGTGCTCCGGTGCCGGGTAGTTGTTCCCGTTATAGAAGTTGACGGTGACGTCCTTGAACCGCTGTTTGATCAAATCAGCAGCGGTATTGAGTGCGACATCCCCACCATGCGTGCCACTCCAAAGTAGCCCCACGGTCAACCCGTCCAGCGTCGCAGGACGTGGGCTGGACGCGAATGAATTCACGACGCCCCGTTGTTCCGCTACGGGATTCTGTACCTCAAGTGTGTACATGCTTGGCAAATCTCCGTTCTGATCATGTGGACCGGATGTATCCAAATGTATTTGGCCAAAATGC
Source organism: Dehalococcoidia bacterium (assembly GCA_014239685.1). GTDB lineage: Bacteria > Chloroflexota > Dehalococcoidia > Lucifugimonadales > Lucifugimonadaceae. The sequence goes on from JAAZYK010000088.1 coordinate 8,011, forward strand.
TATCGGATTTGGCTTGTGCGCGCGGATGAGCTTGAAGCTACGTGTTCCGAATATCGAAACACTCGTTCGAAAGCACGCCTGTGATGATCTCGACCTTATTGTGGCGCTCCGTTAGTTTTACGAGCCGTTCCAGAGTGTAATTACCCCATCGGGATGTTCCCAATTTCGGACGGCCACCGAGGATGAGAGTCGAGATTCCGGTAGCCAGAATCGCGCCGCAACACATGGGGCATGGCTCAAAGGTGGAGAAAAGCGTCGTTCCGGAAAGACTGGGCGGATCGCGAAAATACTGATCCCACGACCGTTGCGTTTCCGGCCCCGGGAATAACGAAGCGTGGTTCCGAATCGCCATGGATTCCGCATGAGCGGTCGGGTCATGAGTGG
>JAAZYK010000089.1:0-2263 GCA_014239685.1 Dehalococcoidia bacterium
GGGGGGGGGGAATCCGGTCGTTTAGACGAGCGCTCGGCCTTCCAGTTTCACCGGCACTCCGCCCTTTACGACGTCTGTTGAAATCGCTAGCGCTCGAATGTCCTCAGACGGATCGCCTGCCACAGACATCATGTCGGCGATCATGCCGGACCTAAGCGATCCCACGGTGTCGTTTACTCTCAACGCCTCGGCGGTCACAGAAGTTGATGCCGCAATGGCCTCCCATGGCGTGTAGCCAAGCAACTCCACGAACGAGATAGCGTTGTACGCGGATTTATCGTAGTCGGCGTACGCCATTCCCATGTCTAGACCCGTGGTGTATCGAACTCCCTTGTCACGCATGTCCTTGAGCACCTCAATGGTCTGTTCAGGTGAAGGGCGCGCTGCCGATACACCCCAGTGAAGCTGTCGTTGTGGCGCACCGGCAGCTCTTGCTTCGGCTCCCAGCACCGAAAGGCCAATTGTCGGATCTACCCATGTCCCGTTGTCCGCGAGTTGGACAGCGCCTTCGGGGTCGTAATCCATAGCGACCGTTGGATCGGAAGAAAGCCAGCGACAGTGGATAATCTGATGGATCCCGGCATCGATACAGTTACGGATCCCGTCGGTGGCGTGTGAATGTGCGACGACATAGATGCCCAGCCGTTCGGCTTCAACCACTGCTGCGCGCAGGGTTTCGGCTGGATACTGGGTCATGCGCGGATTTGATGTTGGAGTGAAGTTACCGCCAGATGCCATGATCTTGATCACGTTTGCGCCCAGTTTGACCTGTTGCCGAACTACTCTCACGACGTCTTCGAGCGTGTTCGCTTCGGTGCCAAACATCCAGCAGTGCCCTGCCGTTGTCGTGATCGGGGTTCCGGCTAGCTGCAATCGGGGCCCGGGTATGACACCAGATTCGATGGCGTCACGGACAGGAAAGATGACCTCGTTACGAGATCCAATGTCCCGCATCGTCGTGACCCCGGATAGAAGCGCCTTTCGTACTGCGCCTACTGCCCGCATCACCATACGGTCGTCGGTCTCGGTAGTGATGTTCGCGAACCCATCAAGGTCGGGGCTCACGTGAACGTGTGAATGAGCCTCTACCAGTCCAGGAAGCAGGAAGACGTCTCCCAAATCGTACGTTTTCTTGCCCGAGGTGTCTCCAAGAGTGGAGGACGGTATGACCGCCTCAACTCGCCCTCCTGTATCGACGACAACGGCGTGATCGTTCAACCAGCCATCGTTGTCCGAGTTGGCAATCCGACGGGCTTTGAAAATAGCGGACTCTGGCAAATTATGATCCCCTGGCTGAGGTCCGGCATTTTTATGCTGGACGAAGGATGGCGAGAAGGTGGTTTGAATTTCGCCTGTTGGTCGCCTGAAAGTTTCGGCGGTTCGGGCGGATTCTAACGGGACGCGTCGGCCAATGGAGCCGAATGGTTCGCTTGCGGAATGCTGAATGACTTCATCACGCAGCATTTCGACAGGACGTGAGCGCGCAGGATCGGGTCTTATGGCTGTTGCGACTCGCTTGGAGCAGAGGCATAATGCGGCATACGGGGTCGCCGCTCCGCCGGGCACGTTTCCGCGCGTTGCGAATGCTTCCGGCGTCGCCCCATATTTTGTATGCGGCCAGATTCATATAAGGAGCTCAGCTTTTGCACCCGTTTGAGTACGTACGCGCCAAGAGCGTAGATGAAGCTATAGCCGTCCTCGCCAAGCACGGCGAACGCGCCAGGCCATTAGCCGGAGGAACCGACGCCCTAGTAATGGCGCGTGCCGGCCGATGGGAGCTTGACGCACTGGTAGATATCAAGCACATCCCGGAGACTAATGTCCTTGAACTTGGTTCTACTGAATTCCGTCTGGGATCTGCGGTCGCCTGTTATCGCGTCTACGAGGACGAACAGGTCGCCGCCAAGTTCCCTGGTCTGGTGGACAGCGCCAGTATCATCGGCGGGGTACAGATTCAATCTAGGGCAGGTCTTGGAGGGAACCTATGCAACGCTTCACCAAGTGGTGACGGCATAGGAGCCCTCATCGTCCACGCCGCGACCTGTGTAATCGCCGGCCCCAACGGAACGCGTGAAGTGCCCGCTGAGGATTTTTGCACCGGCCCGGGACGATCCGTTTTAAATGATGGCGAGTTTCTGGTTGAGATAAAAATGCCGATGCCGCAGAAGGGTTTTGGCGCCGCCTATGAGCGGTTCACGCCGCGAAACGAGATGGACATCGCGGTCGCTGGCGTCGCCAGCTCAGTCCAGTTGGACGGCGACAC
>JAAZYK010000089.1:2346-8389 GCA_014239685.1 Dehalococcoidia bacterium
AGGCCACTGCGGAGAACATATCCGCCGCAGCACAGGCTGCTAGTGGGGACGCATCTCCGATCTCTGACATGCGCGGGACAGCCGAGCAACGTATACATCTAGTTGGCGTTCTGACTCGCCGAACCCTAGAAAGGGCCGTGGAACGCGCCCGGGAGAGCAATTAAGTTGGTCGAGAAAACAAGAGTCCGGGCAACCCTGAACGGAGAACCGGTCGACTTTTTGGTAGCGCCATACGTCAGCCTCCTCGATACGCTTCGTGACGAGCTAGGTCTAACGGGCACGAAGGAAGGCTGCAACGACGGCAACTGCGGCGCATGCACGGTCAATCTTGATGGCCGTATCGTCGACTCATGCTGTGTACTCGGAGCAGAGATCGACGGCAGCGCTGTCGAGACCATCGAGGGGATGGCGGAACCAGGGAAGCTACACCCACTTCAACAGGCTTTTCTTGAAGAGGCGGCTCTTCAGTGTGGCATTTGCACTCCGGGGTTCCTTATCTCAGCGAAGGCACTGCTTGATAAAGTGCCGCACCCGAGCGAAGACCAAATCCGTTTCTGGCTCGCCGGAAACCTTTGCCGGTGTACCGGATACGACAAGATTGTGAAGGCGGTCCAGAAGGCCGCGGAATCGGCCTAGGGAGGTCGCGATGACAATAGAAGCCACCAAAAGCAAATACAACGTAATCGGTACCCGTCCAATACGCCACGACGGATACGACAAGGTCACCGGCAGGGCGATTTACGGAGCTGACATCAAGCTCCCCGGTCTCCTGCAAGGCGCGATTCTCCGTAGTCCGTATGCGCATGCCCGCATCAAGTCGATAGACACCTCTGCCGCGAAAGCATTGGCGGGCGTGAGTGCGGTGATCACGAGCGCTGATTTTCCGGGAGCACACGACACACTCATCGATCTCGGTGAAGGCGCCATCAACTTTCGATATGCATCTAACAATGTGATGGCGGGGGACAAGGTCCTTTACAAAGGGCATCCCGTTGCCGCCGTCGCTGCGCTGGATAAAAATACCGCTCTTGAAGCGGCGGCCCTGATCAAAGTGGACTACGAAGTCCTTAAACCTGTCTCAACGGTCATGGAGGCCCTTAAGCCGGGCGCGCCGATCGTGCTGGAGGATCTGGAAGGTCAGGACCTCGGCGAGAAGATCGACGGTCATACCAACCAGGCGAACCATATCCGCCACGAATTCGGTGATGTCGAAAAGGGATTTGCCGAGGCGGACATCGTCATCGAGCGTGAGTTCGACACTGCGATGGTTCACCAAGGCTACATAGAGCCACACAACGCTACCGCCACGTGGGACGAAGAGGGTCGGGTCACGATTTGGACGAGCACGCAGGGGTCATTCCCAACACGCCGCCAGACCGCCGGGATTCTTCGACTGCCCGACTCCTCAGTGAAGGTAATTCCGCTGGAGATTGGCGGCGGCTTCGGGGGTAAAATTCCAAGTTACCTCGAACCAGTCGCAGCGATTCTCTCCAGGGAGACAGGACGCCCGGTCAAGTTGCTCATGGAACGGACATCCGTGTTCGAGTCCACAGGCCCGACGCCGGGTACCTGGATGAGCGCCAAGGTTGGGGTGAAGAACGACGGCACAATCACGGCCGCGACTGCGGACCTTCGGTTTGACGCCGGTGCGTACCCGGGATCCCCGGTTGGTGCAGGGATGATGTGTGTTTTTTCCTGCTACGACATTCCGAACACACGGATCGACGGATACGACGTCGTTGTGAACAAGCCCAAGACGGCCGCTTACCGAGCTCCCGGCGCAACGCAGGCTGCGTACGCGATGGAGACGGTGGTCGACGAGATCTGCCAGAAGCTTGGCATGGACCCGATCGAGTTCCGGATTAAGAACGCAGCAAAAGAAGGCACGCGCAGGGCTGATGGGCCGATCCACCCGATCATCGGAGCGATCGAAACCCATGAGGCGGCGAAGGCTTCTGATCACTGGAACACCCCGCTTGAAAGAAACGGCTCGGACGGCAAAGTTCGCGGTCGTGGAGTTGGATCGGGTTACTGGTTCAACATCGGCTTGAAGTCTGCCGTGACGATCTCCGTAAACGAGGACGGAACTGTCGCACTGACAGAAGGCTCAACTGACATCGGCGGTTCGCGCGCATCCATCGCAATGATGGCGGCCGAAGTGCTCGGGATTCCTGCAGAGGAAGTACGCCCGCACGTCGCCGACTCGGAAGGGATTGGATACACGGACGTCACCGGTGGAAGTCGCACAACGTACGCAACCGGCTACGCTGCACATGATGCAGCGCAGGATGTTGTCGTACAGCTCCGTGAGCGTGCGGCCAAGCTCTGGGATGTGGAAGCCGATGAGATCGAGTTTGCCAACGGCAGCTACCAGTCGAAGTCTGACCCTGAACTGCGCCTCTCTCACAAAGAGCTGGCAAGCAAACTGGGCTCGACCGGCGGACCGGTGATAGGCAGCGCTTCGGTAGACCCTGAGGGAGCCGGTGGAGCCTACTCAACACACATCTGCGACATCGAGATAGACCCGGAAACCGGGAAGACGGACGTGATCCGCTACACCATTGTCCAGGACGTTGGAACGGCGATTCACCCGTCTTACGTTGAAGGCCAGATGCAGGGCGCGGTCGCGCAGGGCATCGGATGGGCGTTGAATGAGGAGTATTTCCTCAACGACGACGGTGCAATGGTCAACTCCAGCTTTCTGGACTACCGGATGCCGACCTCCCTGGACCTGCCGGAAATCGAGACGATAATCGTCGAGGTTCCGAACCCGGGGCACCCGTTTGGTGTCCGTGGAGTCGGTGAAGTGCCGATTGTCCCTCCGGTGGCGACGGTAGCTAACGCGATCCACGATGCGCTGGGGATTCGGCTCCGGACGACCCCGATGAATGCAGGAAGCATTCTCTCCGCCCTAAAAGCGAAGAAATAAAGTCATCGTTTAGGTTTAAGTACCGATAACAAAGACATGAGAGGCGGCCCGTTGATCCGGGCCGCCTCTTTTTATTTCAATCGTTACTCGTGTCCCGCTGGGCTATGATCTTGTCGATCCCCGAAGGATTGGGTTGAGACAGGTACAGAACAGAGGGCTCTATGAATCACAAGGAAGAGATTTGATGGCCCTCGTTTTCATTCCGCATGCGATGCGAAAACTGACAAACGGTCAGCTGGAAACGCAGATTCCGGGTAAGAATCTACGTGAGGTGATTGAAAATCTCGAGAAAGAGTTTCCAGGCGCTGCTGAATACCTCTTGCAGGACGGAAACCTTAAACCGGGAATAGCTGCCGTGGTCGGCGAACAGGCAACCCGACAGGGCCTGCTCCACAAGATCGACGACGACAATACAGAAGTCCACTTCCTTCCAGCGATCGCAGGAGGCTAGTCGGCGTGAGTGGATTGGGGTTACGGGCCGTTCTCAACAGCCACGATCAATCACGCAGATGGCTTGGTAAACTGGGGATTCCTTAGTAATTTGATGTTTCTGGGTTACTCGTGCGATTTGGTTGAACCTGATAAATAAAAGATGATTATAGACATCATAAGCGAAATATAATCATCAGATTTGTTATTAGTTAAGGTTTGATGTTGACAATAACCAACACATAATTAATAATGATGATTATGTTCACCAACGACTAACTACCAGTCGTAAGCCGTTGATGCATCGACAGGGAGGTAACTTGCATGATCGAAGAACAACCCGTAATCGCCCCGGATGGGCTCAGGATGGATCCGGCTCAACTCGAGTTCAAAGACGGACCTGTCCTCAACGCAGAGTTTAAAAACCTTGTGGCCGGTGCGATCAGCACCATTCTTGAAGCCGTAGGCGAGGACCCTAGCCGGAGCGGTATCGCCGATACTCCTTCACGGGTCGCTCGTATGTATGACGAACTGTTATCCGGCTACAAGACTGATCCAGTGGAGTTGCTGAATAACGCCCTGTTCGATGTCGAATACGACGAGATGGTGGTTGTGAAAGATATAGATTTCTACAGCATGTGTGAACACCACATGCTTCCCTTCTATGGTCACGCATCAGTGGGCTACATTCCTGAAGATAAAGTGATCGGTCTTTCGAAAATTCCCCGTATCGTGGATATGTTCGCTCGTCGATTGCAAGTCCAAGAACGAATGACGCAGCAGATCGCCACCTTCTTGGATGAGCTGATTAAACCCCGTGGGGTCGCCGTCGTCGTTGAGGCCAGCCACCTTTGCGCTGCCATGCGGGGCGTCAAAAAGCAACGTACGCGCATGTTGACCAGTGCCATGCTGGGATCGTTTAGGGACAACCCGTCCACTCGGGCCGAGTTCATGATGCACATTCGCGCCGGCTCCGATCCCAAGATGTGATGGGACGTACAAGTAATACAACGGCGGTACAGCTCAACGGATGAACACAAAAAACAAAGTGGCCCTTGTTACTGGAGCTGGTGTGCGAGTGGGGAAGACCATTGCACGCCAACTGTCTAACTCGGGTGCTCGTGTAGCCGTCCACTACCGAAACTCGGAGACAGAGGCTCGGGAGTTTGTCGACGAGATTGTTTCCGGCGGTGGTCAAGCAGACGTGTTTCAGGCCGAGCTTAGCGATCGTTCCCAGGTGGAATCTCTGGTCCCGGCCGTGGTCGAACGATTCGGTTCTCTGGATATCTTGATAAACAACGCTTCTGTATTTCAGGATCGTTGGCTTGACGAGACGGACGACGCCAACTGGGACATGAACTTTGCCGTCAACGTAACCGCTCCATTCCTCCTATCACGGTCGATGGCGAAGCAGTTGGATGGTAATCCCGGGAAGATCGTCAATCTAACTGACTGGAATACCACGCGTCCCAAGCGCTTTGCCTACGGCGTTAGTAAGGCGGCTCTGGGTGGACTGACGCGTTCACTCGCTGCAGCGCTTGCGCCATCAATACAGGTCAACGAACTGGGGCTGGGGGCGATATTACTGCCGGTGACCGCCGCGCCGGATGAAGATGCCGAATTATTCGAGAAACTGGCCTCCCGCACTCCCCTTGGTCGACTCGGGACTCCTGAAGAGGTGGCACAGGTCGTTATGAGCCTGGTTGAGAACGATTACATAACCGGCGAGACCATATATGTGGACGGCGGGCAGAGGCTGTCTCGGGGATGATCTATCGGAGATACACATGACAGATGATTCCAGCACAAAAGTTGCATTGATTACTGGCGGGAAGGGCGGACTCGGGTCAGCGATCGTGCCGGCATTTGGATCTGCCGGTTACAGGGTTGTTGATTGCGATGCTGCGCATCCTGACGTGGCTCGGCAGTTCGACGTGACAGACTCAGCCGCAGTGGAATCTGCTGTTAGTCACATCCTCACAGATTTCGGGCGGATCGATGTACTTGTTAACCTGGTTGGTGCATGGCGGCCGCAGGATCCCATATCCGAGATTACCGACGAGGATTGGGACGGGATTTTCAAGATCAATTTCAGATCCGTGTTGGTCATGTCACGCGCGGTCCTCCCGCACATGATTGAACGGGGTAGTGGGTGCATCATCAACGTCGGAGCCAAACAAGGTGAACGTGGCGCGGGCGGAAACGGCCCCTATTCGGTGGCGAAGGCCGGCGTGCTGGCGCTAACCGAGGTCATGGCGGAAGAGACACTAGATTCTGGGATTACCGTTAACGCCGTGGTGCCCTCTGTGATCGACACACCTGGAAACCGCGCCGGCATGCCCGATGCAGATTTTGATGTGTGGGTCCCTCCGGCGCAGATCGCAGCAACCATGGTGTTCCTTGCAAGCAACGAGGCGGCGAGTATCTCGGGAGACCGTATCCACGTGTTCAACAAATCATGACGACAGATCGTATCCATATCACCGGGTTGCGCGTCGAATGCATCATCGGTATTAACGACTGGGAACGCGTTACAAAGCAGGAAGTGGTCATTGATATCACCCTGCATGCCGACCTCACCAAACCCGGCGAATCAGACGATATAAACGAGACCGTTAACTACCGTGACATTAGCAAGGCCGTTCAGGCACATGTTGAGGCGTCGTCGTATGGACTGTTAGAGGC
>JAAZYK010000008.1 GCA_014239685.1 Dehalococcoidia bacterium
AAAACCTTTAGTGATCGTGGCCGTGATTTGAACCGATGTCCGAGTAGTGTCGTCCAATCAAGTCATCGCCCCAGTCGCTGATGTAGTCACGCCACACTGAGTGGATATGGTTGGCGTTGTTCTGGGTATTGTCATACTCGATCAGGAAACGTGGGCCCTGGACGGTGTAGTAGTGAGGGTCTCCCACACTCTGACCGCCCTTCCATGCAAACGTCACAGTGTCCAGTCCGTCGTCCTCTATACGCATCCACTGGTTGGTGGCGATTTCGTCAGTCATCCGGTCCACGTAAACGTGGATCAGGTTGACCAGTTTGTCGCGCTGCGGGTCGCCCAGTTCCGAAAGTGCGATTCCGATCGGTTCACCTGGCGTCACTCTCGCAGCGCTGTCTGTGATGATATCTGAGGGCGCAACGGCGTCCGGCAGCGCAATTTTTAGCTGATCATCCGTCATCGTATGAAGGAGGTCGCGAGCCACATCTTCCTCTTCCGTCAAAGCGCGGAATCCGGCGTTATGACCATGAAGGGAACGGGCCGGATTTGCACCGAAGAAAGTCGGCGTTACTGCGACGTACTCCTTGTCGACGATCGTGTAGTTGAGGGATACATGGTGACCGTCCACCTGCCATCCCCAGGGTGAGTTACCGCTCGGGTCACCGTATATAACGAAGTAGTAACGCTGCGGGTCACGAGGCCGTCCAGCAACCCCGTTGCCGTCCAGTGCTTCATGGTCGGCAAGAGTGTGTTCTAGGGTCATGATCGAGTTAGCCTTTTCGTTGCCCCGGGAGCCAACGCTTACCTCGATCAACCTCATGGCTGCCTTGCGTCCGGCGGCGCTCATATCCATGAGTGGAACGCCTGCGCGCACGTGGGGCCGATAGTCCCATTCAAATTGCTGTTCGTTACCGAACTCGTACTGGAAACGGTGATCACTGCCTATTTCCGCCAACAGCGCTTTTGCAGCCAGCGCCATCGCCGATGCCGTCCGGGGTGCCAGTGCCAGGGTCGATCGTTCAGCCGTAGTCATATCGCCGCTCCCGTAACTCAGATCGTTAACTTTGATCCTGCACTCGGGCCTCTTGACCCGACCGGTCTAATTCCAGTCGCCAAATAGCGATGTTGCCGTCTCGCCCATTATCCAGGCTCGATCCCCGTCCGAGATGTCCGGTATCTGGCCGATGATCCGGGTCCCGTCTACATACCCCCCATGACTTTGAATCCACGGAAAGTCCGTCCCCCACATAAGCCGCTCGGCACCATACGCGCCCAACAACGCCTTCACCATAGGCCAGGTGTCCTCATGTGGCATCGCACCATCGCTCGGTCCTACGAAGCCCGAAACCTTGATCCGTAACTGCGGATGCTTTGCCAAGGCGATTAACGCATCGAAATTCGCATTTGATCCGGGCTCTCCATCCGCAACCTTACAACCACCGAAGTGGTCGATGATGGCGGGCGTTTCGGGGAACTCACTCAGCATGTCATCGACCTGGTCGAAATATTTCGGAGAGACCATGAATCCCACGGGAACACCTAGTTCTCCGGCCTTCTCATAGATCGCTTTGCCGGCGTCGTCGTTCATGTGTTGAAGCTGGCACTCGGCGCATGTCTTGAAGTGTTTACTTCTTTCCTCAGGAGTGAGATCCAGATGTTCGAGGACACCCAAAACCCACATCGCAGGATTGAACCTGACACCGGTATAGCCCTTATCGGTTACGAGATGATCCAACTGATCAACGGCGTCCATCCGTTGCGGGTTAATTAGCGCCATTCCTTTGAATCTGTCGGAGTGTGCCTTGATTGCTTCATTCACGTACCCGTGATCGAAACCGTGAAAGATCGGTTGGACTATCAGCGCCCCATCTACCTCTGCTTCATCCATTGAGGAAAGCAGTCTTTTTACATCGCCGGGTACATTGGGAACACGTCCGGGAAGCATCGGGTATCGATCGTCGTCGAGCGTCCAGACGTGGAGATGCGAATCAATTTTGGCCAAACGACAATTACTCCATAAGGGTTAGTGAAACGCTATGGTACATTCCCGTTGGAAAAAATGAATTTCCTTCGTGGAACCAGCCGAGATCAGATCCGCCAATAGAGATAGACAATCCAATCAAATCAGGACGCCACACCCTGTCATGTAGGGAATGAACAGAAAGGCCCGGTCGTTACGACCGGGCCTTTCATATGATCAACTCCGTGAGGTTTAAGCCTTGGTCTCCCAGAAGATATCGCCGATCTCCTGAAGCGCTGCCTTGAAGGCAACTGCAGTGTCCATATTGACACCGATTTTCACAGCCGAACCAAGTTGGCAGGCCTTCCACACCTTCTCGTGGAGGTCCGGGTACTTCTCGAGGTGCGGGGGCTTGAAGTAGTCGGTCCAGATGACGAGGATGTCGTCCTTCGCCTTCTTCGCGTGCTCCTCTTTCGCCAGGACCTGCCGTACCCGGGTATTCTGGGCGGCCAAGCTGTTGTCGCCTTCGCCTTCGAGCAACAACTCGGTCATGCGTATGCATGTCTGCGCAGCCTGGAGTGCGTCGTGCGGATCGTAAATGCCGCAGGGAACGTCACAGTGGGCGTTTACAGTGGCTCTCGGGGCGATGCGATCGGTCAGATTCGTAAGTAAGGACATAATTGTGCCTCCCGGACTCACCATCACCTTTGCGTCAATAAAGAAGCGATGGTGAAGGTCTAATGAATGGTCGTGGCTCGAAAATGCCGGGTAAATCTATCACACATCAATCCCGGATCAAGGACGATCCAAGGACGCACCTGTGCGATTGTTGAATCGAATCTGGCGTACTCTCGCCGGGCGCGCCCTGGGGGTGGTGATTACGGTGACCAATATCAGCATGGAACCCACCTTTTCCGAAGGCACCCGCGCCATGCTCAAACCACGCGGATACCGAAACGTCAAACCGCGCCGTTTTGACGTTGTGGTGGTCCGCCCTCCCGGTCCGCCGCGCCCTTCTGGAGTGACCGGAGAAGATATAAAAAGGATCGTCGGGTTACCCGGAGAATTGGTTGAGATTCGTGATGGTAAATTATGGATTGAAGGCGAGGCCGTGAACGAACCGCACATCGCCAGCTATATGCCGTCGAACTGGCTGCATACCTGGGCCACGCGTGATCACGAATACATCGTCCTGGGTGATAACCGCGCGGCACCCGGCATCAACGACAGTCGCAGATATGGTCCCTTGCACGCTAAAGCAGTCATTGGACCGATAACGCGTCGCCTTGACTAATTTCGACTCGTTTTTTCGCGTTCCGGTTTATGCTTCGCGTCGTTTCGATCGAATCAGCCATCTCGAAACGTAATATCCAAGTTCGAGGAGAACACTTTGGGCAAGTACTACGACGAGGGCATCCTCCCGGACGAACTAAGACGTGCCTTTGATGTGTATGACCGTATTTCAGAACTGGGTGTCGACCTCGGAACCTTTGAAAACACGGTCGTATCGCTGGCTGGGGCCAACATTCCCAGCGCCGTATTTCACGAGAGTGGGCTGGTCTACCTCTCAGGAATGGTCGCCGGCAGCTCCCCAATGAACGACGGCGGTAATCGTGTAAAGCACGGACAGGATGCCGGTACCGAGATTGCCAACGGTCATCTCAGACGATTGCACTGGGCGATCTCCTGTGGCGGCGAAGGTGGAGACCTGAACGACGTTCTTTACACCGTCAAGGCACTTGGCATGGTTGTATCAACCGACGTGGAGTTTGGCTCAGGGCCAGCCGTTGTCAACGGTTTCTCAGGCCGATGGCAATCGGTATTCGGTGGCGCACTTAGCGAGTTTGCCGTCAACGGTGACGATCCCGGCGGCTATGCCGGCGTTCACGCTCGTACAGCCATAGGAGGCTTTACCGGACGGTTCTCACTTGAAGCTGAGATCATCGTCGCCATCGCTCCAGCACTTGCTGAGGCGATCATCCGCAACCGTGGCTGGATCTTCCCGTTGCCCCCGGTGATGCTAGATAAAGTCGTCAGCGCACGCGGTTAACGTCCACCAATCAATCCAGGTAACGATAGGAATAAGAATGCACGTAGGAACACAGGTAGGCGCACGCGACGACACGGACTTCGAGGTATGGACGCAGCTAGGTCTAAAGAATGTATGCGCAGACCCGCCCGCCAACCCGCACGACTGGACTCTCCAGTATCTGAAGGACCACCGGGAGAAGGTGGAGTCCTTTGGACTGTCGCTCGACATGGTTCAACTGCCGCTCAGTTCTCGGCCGGTTGAAGAGAACCAGAGCCAGTCAATAATGCTGGCACAGAACCCTGATCGGGATCGTCAGATCGAATCTATCCAGAACATAATTCAGATGGTCGCCGAGGCCGGGATTCCCGCCGTCAAATACAACATGAACCTTATCGGTATTCCTCGTACGGAACGGACCGAAGGACGAGGAGGCTCGTCCAACTCAACATGGCGATACGCAGAAGCTGACCCGGATCAGGCCCACACCATCGCAGGAGAAGTATCGTCGGACGAGTTCTGGGAACGGATCGACTACTTTCTGGAGCGTGTGGTTCCGGTCGCCGCCCAGAACAAAGTTCGCCTCGCCTGCCACCCGCACGACCCGAGCACGCCCGATGGTTTTATGGGCGTCAACCGCGTACTCGGGACGGTCGAGGGTCTCAAGAAGTTCGTCTCTTTGCACGAGAACGAGTACCACGGACTTAACTTCTGCCAGGGCACCGTGTCAGAGATGCTGGACAGTCCAGGCGAGGAGATCTACGACGTGATCCGTTACTTCGGGTCCCGGGAGAAAATCTTCAACGTTCACTTCCGAAACATTCGCGGCCGGGTAGGAGATTTTGTCGAGGTCTTTCCGGACGAGGGCGACGTGGACATGTTGAAAGCCATACGGGCCTACAAAGAGGTCGGATACAAGTACATGCTTATGCCGGACCATGTACCGGACATCTCCGGCCCTAACGGCAGCGGCGTAGCCTTCGCCTTCTGCTACGGTTACATTGCCGCCCTACTTCAGGCGGTGAACGAAGAGAATTAACCGGGATTTAGATTACAGCACGACTTCAAATCGGGTGACCCCGCGTTAGGAGAGACATCTTGCGCACAATCGACGCAATGGCCCTTATCCTCAAAAAAGAGGGCATCGAATTCCTCAGCGCCTTCCCGACGACCTCGGTCATCGAGGCGATAGCGGCGACAGGTGTACGGCCGGTTATCTGTCGCCAGGAACGCGTCGGTGTTCACATCGCTGACGGTTTTGCGCGCGTTACCAACGGCCGCAAAGCGTCGGTGTTCGCAATGCAGTACGGCCCTGGCGCGGAGAACGCATACCCAGGCGTCGCAACAGCGTTCTCAGACTCCGTGCCGATGCTTTTCCTGCCGTTGGGGCACCCGTCCGCGCGGGAAAGCGTCACGCCGATGTACAGTTCCCTGAAAAGCTATGACTCGGTGACGAAGCACATAGAGCGCATCAACTCGCCGGAACGGGTGGGGGCATCCCTTCGACGGGCCTTTTCTGCAATGCGCCTGGGTAAGCCTGGACCAGCCATGCTGGAGATACCAGCGGACATCGCTGAAATGGAGGTGGATGGATCCGTGGTCGACAGGTACGTGCCGATCAAGACAGCCATATCGGGTGCGGACGAAGACGACGTAATGGAGGCGGCGAAGGCACTGCTTGACGCCAAACGACCCCTCATCCTTGCCGGGCAGGGTGTTCTGTACGCCGAAGCCAGCGCTGAGTTGACAGAACTCGCTGAGCTCCTCCAGATCGCCGTCAGCACCTCGATGGCCGGGAAGAGCGCGTTCTCCGAAATGCATCCATTGTCCGTGGGTTCGGTTTCGGAGGTTATGAACGGCGCGGGATTGGACTACATGCGGGAATCTGATGTCCTGTTTGGCATCGGCACAAGTTTCACCATCCAGGGCATGGTCACGCCATATCCGTCCGGCAAGATCCTGATCCACGCGACGAATGACCCGATAGACCTCCACAAGGACTACATTGCAGATCACCCCTTACTCGGTGACGCCCGGATCGTACTGCGCCAGGTAATCGACGCCTGCAAAGAGTTGCTTTCAACCCGGCAGCGCGCAACGCCGGACACCGCCGATCGCATTTCCGCACTCCGGTCAGCGTGGTACGGAGAGTGGGAGTCAAAACTCACATCAAGCGAGTCTCCTATCACTCCATACCGGGTTCTTGGCGAGTTCATGAATAGGGTTGATCCTTCAGACGCCATCGTCACCCACGACTCTGGCAGTCCCCGTATGCAGATCATGCCCTTCTACCGGTCTGACGGTCCCCGAAGTTACCTCGGCTGGGGCAAGTCACACGGACTCGGCACCGGTCTCGGTCTGATCATGGGAGCAAAGTTAGCGAAGCCTGAGAAGTTCTGCGTCAACTTCATGGGAGATGCGGCATTCGGCATGACCGGCCTCGACTTCGAAACTGCGGTGCGATCTAACATCCCGATCTGCACCATCGTTCTGAACAACGACGACATGGCGGTTGAAGTTCCCCACATGGAACTGTCTAACGACCGATTCGGGTCGCGTGGACTTTACGGACGTTACGCCGATATGGCGCGTGCCATGGGTGGATGGAGTGAGCGGGTGGATGACCCGAAAGACGTTGGACCCGCGTTAGAACGTGCCAGAAAGGCAACCGAGGACGGCAATTCCGCATTGTTGGAATTCGTGACCAGTAGCGAGATGGCGAAATCTAACCTGAGGGCCTTCTCATGATCGGAACACCCTGTGTCGTACGGGGTAGACAGACTGTTGATCAAACGTTGTTTCGCCCTTCCATGCGCAACGGCAGGAATAAATAGTTACTTTCGGTCGGCTCCCGAGATGCATCCTCAAGAAAGACGCGGCTCCCGCACGGGACGATAAGGTCACGATGGAAGAAGCAGGGAGAGCGTTGGCGTAGTTATTGGACCGGAGGTCGTGCGCTGCCTGTGCCACGGTCTCCAGTTGCCATCTTGTAGGCGTAGTCCAACGCCGAGATCATGTTGACCTCGCTAGCGACGCCCTGCCCCGCTATGTCGAATCCCGTGCCGTGGTCGACGGACGTCCTGATGATCGGCAATCCTACCGTCACATTAACGCCCTCTTCAAATGCCACCAGCTTCACTGGTATGTGACCCTGATCGTGGTACAGCACGACGACGATGTCGTAACGGCCATCGATGGCCATCCTGAACACGGCGTCCGGTGATATCGGTCCTGTGGCATCGATGCCTTCTGCACGTGCCTGCTCAACGGCCGGAGCGACCTCCTGCGCCTCTTCGACACCGAACTGACCTCCATCGCCAGCATGCGGGTTTAATCCAGCCACGGCGATCCGCGGGTGCTCAAACCCCAACTGCTTCAGGTGTTCGTGACCGGCGCGGATAGTGTCCACAATACGATCAGTTTTGACCCGTTTCACAGCTTCTTCAAGTGTTACGTGGGTGCTGACGTGGATTACCCTGAGCACGTCGGACCCAAGCACCATGAAGTACTTCTTCGAGCCCGTCAGTTCTCCCAGAAGTCCCGTGTGGCCGTCGTACATGTGGCCGGCAAGTCGCATGGATTCCTTGTTCAAGGGCGCCGTCACAATTGCGGATATCCGTCGATCCATAGCCAAGTTTGCCGCATGAACGACGTACTCATACGCTGCGTTGCCACTGTAAGGATCTACTTCACCGATCTTAACCAGGAAGGGATCGCAATTTGACAGATCCACCACTGGAATGATCTGACTGCCGACGGTGACGGCTTCTTCAGGTCCCTCTATTCCGGCAACACTCCATGCGGGTGCCCACCTTGCCGCAGCGTCCGCCACAATCCTCGCGTCACCGACGACGAGAGGGATTGATCGATCCAGCGCAGCCTCGTGCGGAAACGCCTTCACGATGACTTCTGGCCCGACTCCTCCCGGGTCTCCGAGCGTGATGGCGAGAATAGGCTTGGTCAATCTGTGATATATCTTTCTACTGTGATCATTTTTCAACTTTTGTTGACCCGTGTTCCGGACCTCTTTAGGTCAGGTAATCGATTACATCTACCAGTATGTCCTGATCTCCAAACGCTCCGGCTTTCGTAACCACACGGACACCGTCAAGCAGCCCGCCGTCCACGACACCAACAGGAACACCCGGGAATGGCTGGTCGTGCAGCACGATACCGGCGGAGCCAACAGCCCTGAGAACCGCCTGCGCTGTGTCTCCCCCGACTATCACAAGCGCACCGGTACGTGTACGCCGCGCAACCCTGTAGCAAATGGCGCCCAGTTCTCTCACCAGCTTGGTAGGAATATCGAGATCACCAGTCACGTCCACCTGCAACAACGACACGGCTGCATGCTTACCTTCTTCCATTGCCCTCACCAGTGTGTCAACGGCATTGTCCCGGGTTTCGCGGAACAGGTCTTCACCCAATAGCGAGACTGGATTTATTTGAAGCCATTCGACTGGCCGGTCGTCCGACAGTAACTTCAATTGATGTCCAGTCACACTCCGCTGGCTGCCGGAAACGATGAGCGACGGTGCGGTGCTGCCTTCTGTATTGCTGGCAGACTTGGGTGGATCCTGTGACTCACTGGACAATATTTCGGCCAGCGCGTTTGTAACGCCAGCAGAGCCCGAGAGAATTACTTCCCCCTTCGCCTCAACAAATGCAGCGGCGATCAATTTCATATCTTCGTCGCTCTCAGCGTCGCACACCGCTAATACCGGGGGATGATCTAACAGATCGGAAATTTTGCCATTTAAACGGCCATCAGGACGAACGTCACACAGCGAAAGAACGCTGGGCCGGATACCCGTGTTCCGTTCGACAAGTTCCGCAATATCACTTGTGTTCACCGGAGTGAGCGGATCACGCCCTACTTCCGTGTCGGCCAACGGAACGCCATTCACAAGGACCTGTCGGCAACTGACGATCCGCCCCATGGTCGGAAATGACGGCGCTATCAAAGCCAGTCGTGGCCCGGACCATTCTCCCGTCTTACCGATGTCACGGGGGTCTGACGGCTCCTGGGACAATCCAGCCCTCGCTTCCATCCCAACGTGGCCCCTCAGGGTGGAATCGATCTTGTTGATCAGGAACTTGAACCCCGTCGCTCTCAGCTCCTGCACGGCTCTTGCCGCCTTATCGAACACAGGAAAACGATCCGCATGGCGTGTGTTCACATTCAACGACAGCACGCGGTGGGTTCGAGCGTCGTCGTCGGGAACGATTCCAAACACCGAAACATATGTGGATATTCCGGCGGCGGCGAATGGCGCAGCCGCATCTAGGGCGCCGGTGAGGTCATCGGCGTAAATGCCTATACGTAGTCGCGCAGTTTCGCTGGCGTTCATAAGGGTCTATCGGCCCGTGAACTTGGGCTTGGTCTTATTTACGAATGCCTCTGTACCGATTCTAAAATCTTCAGAATCAAACGATCGGAACTGCGGTCCGTTCGGGGCGTCTACATCCACGCCAGCCAGAGACGGGTTAGCGAGCAAGGTTTCGAGAATCTCTTTGTGTGCGGCGTGGGACACAGGGGACAACGATGCCATGCGCGTGGCAAGTCCGTACACATCGTCAGCCAGTCCTTCATTCTCAACCACCCGCGTCAACAGCCCCATCGCCAGTGCGGCATCGTGACCGAGAATCTCCCCACTTAACACGACATACGCGGCGTTTGCCGGGCCCACAATCGCTGCGAGTCTACGCATTTCCTTGAACCCAGCAACCACTCCAATGCGTGCCACCGGGACTCCGAAACGAGATCCTTTCGCAGCTATCCGGATATCCGTGCATGTCGCAAGCTCTAACCCGCCGCCTACGCACACTCCCTCGATCATCGAGATCGTGGGCACGGTCAGCGATGCAATCTTCTCAAGCGCGCCTTCAAACACTTCTGCATACACGATCGCGGATCGTGAGTCATGCCTGCTCTTCTCGAAATCACCGATGTCCGCGCCCGCAGAGAATGCCCTTCTGCCTTGACCTCTGAACACGACCACCCTGACGCCTTCATCGCACTGGAGTTGTTCGATCTGCGTAGATATCTCTCCCCACATCTCCAGCGAAATAGCGTTCATCTTATCCACACGATTTAAAACAATTGTTGCGACCGGTCCGTCGCGTTCGACTAGGATTGTTTGTTCGGTCATCTAATCCTGTTGGCCTCTCGGAATAATCTTTTGATCAAATTTGTTAATCCGCTTCGTAATTATGCAATCGGAATCTAACGTATTTAGGCACAATCGCGTGGACGCAACGGACATATGTTGTCGAACATGACATTCATCAGGAGTACAGCATGGCATTACGGGTCGCAGTAAGTGGCGTGACCGGGCTCGTGGGAAGCGCCGTGTCGTTTGCCCTACGGGCGCGGGGTGACGATGTTACGCGTCTCGTACGTCGTGTTGCGGCGCGCACCGATGATGAGGCCAGATGGGATCCAGTTTCGGGGCATGTAGACGAAGACATCCTTGAGGGCCACGATGCAGTGATCCATCTTGCCGGCGAACCCATCGCCAGTTGGCGATGGGGTGAGACAAAAAAAGAGCGCATACGTTCCAGTCGAGTCGATGGAACTCGACTTTTGACAGAGTGTCTGGCCCGGTTAGAGCAACCACCGAGCGTATTTATTTGCGCCTCTGCAGTCGGCTATTACGGAAGTCGCCCCACGGAACAAGTCAACGAGGAATCCGGGCCGGGGGACGGGTTCCTCGCTGATGTGGCGGTCGAGTGGGAGGCCGCGTGCACACCGGCCGCGGAGGCTGGCATCAGGGTCGTGAACGCCAGATTTGGTGTAATCATTGATCGCGACGACCCATTAATAACCCGCCAGCTTCCTATGGCACAAATTGGTCTGGGTGGCCGGGTCGGCAACGGCAAGCAGCACATCAGTTGGGTCGCCATAGACGATGTTGTCGGAGCGATCCTGCATTCGCTGGACACGCCCGAACTTTCAGGTCCGATAAACGTTACTTCGCCCAATCCAGTGACCAACCGGGAGTTCGCACGAGCCCTCTCAGCGGCCGTGGGGCGCCCCGCACTTGGCTGGATGCCGGGCCCAATAGCGAAATTAGTATTTGGAGAAATGGGCCGTGAACTGATTCTTACGGATCAGAATGTTCGCCCTATTCGGATACTGGAGTCCGGGTATCAGTTCATCCACCCGGAATTAGAGTCTGCATTGCGAGCGGCGTTGGGGTCGCGATAGGCGGATAATCACGCGTGACCTAGCACCTTCTGCACAAGCGCACCCCGCTAGCACGACAGGAGGAAGAGCTTTACCCCGCCTCGCCCGCCATTCGCCTCAGGACGTAGTGTAGGACGCCACCGTGGCGGTAGTAGTCCCACTCGATACCCGTGTCGATGCGGAGTATGGCATCAAATGTCGTGACCTTTCCATCATCGGTTGTAGCGCTGACGTGCACCGTTTGACGTGGCTCGAACTCACCGTCCAGTCCACTGATTGCAAACGTCTCACGTCCGGTTAGGCCCAATGAGTCAGCACTATCCCCGGGCGTAAACGTAATCGGCAGTACACCCATCCCAATCAAGTTACTGCGGTGAATTCGTTCGTAGCTCTCGACGATGACCGCGCGCACACCGAGCAGAGACGGGCCTTTGGCCGCCCAGTCTCGGGAACTGCCGGTTCCGTACTCTTTACCACCAAGAACGATCAAGGGCACGCCCTCTTCGGCGTACTTTGTCGCGGCCTCAAACACCCGCATCTCTTCGCCGTCCGGCAAATGCAGGGTCCAGTCGCCTTCACGCCCAGGCGTCATCTGGTTCCGCAATCGGATATTCCCAAATGTGCCACGCACCAATACGTTGTGATTGCCTCGACGCGCGCCGTAGGTGTTGAATTCCCTTCGCGGAATGTCATCGCCAAGCAGTAGCTGTCCGGACGGAGCTGTTGGAGGAATAGCCCCCGCCGGCGATATGTGGTCTGTCGTCACACTATCGCCAAGCCTCAAAAGCACGCGCGCTCCAGTTATATTCTCAACATCTGGAGCATCGGCAGGCATGCCGTCAAAGAATGGCACACGCTGTGCGTACGAAGATCCCGGGTCCCAGGCAAACCGGACGCCCTCAGGTACCGGAAGTGCCTTCCATTCGTCCGATCCCTCGAACACACCCGAGAACCCCGCGGCGAACTCGTCCGCCGTGACTCCGCTGTCCACTGCATCTGCGATCTCCGATTGGGACGGCCAGATGTCCCTCAGATACACCTCATTGCCTTCTTCATCGGTTCCGAGTGGGTCTCTGACGAGGTCCACATCGACGCGTCCAGCAAGTGCATAGCCAACGACCAGCATCGGCGACGCCAAATAGTTGGCTTTCAATTGCGGATGGATACGGCCTTCAAAGTTACGGTTTCCACTCAGAACACCGGCCACAGTTAGGTCGTTATCATCGATCGCCTGTGCTACCGGCGTAGGGAGCGGACCAGAATTTCCGATACATGATGTGCAGCCGTAACCGACGGTGTGAAAGCCAAGACCATTCAGGTCTTTGGTCAGGTCCAGGGAATTCAGGTATCCGGTCACCACTTTGGAGCCCGGAGCCAAACTGGTCTTGACCCAGGGCTTGCTCCTCAGGCCTTTCGCCAGTGCCTTTCGGGCCAGAAGTCCGGCGCCGACCATCACATAAGGGTTCGAGGTGTTCGTGCAACTGGTGATGGCAGCGATGGCGACTGCGGCATCACCTACCTCCACCTGATCACCTTCCATATCGATTGAAACACCGTTCCTGAACGGGGCAGCCAATCCCGTCTCTCGGGGGCGTTCTCCCTCGGGGAAAGCATCAAAGAAGTTCTCTTCCACGCCACTCAAATTGACCCGATCCTGCGGGCGTTTCGGCCCCGCCAAGCTGGGCTCGATAGTTCTGAGATCTAGTTCAACCGTCGACGTGTACTCGGGATCGGGCGTGTCGGACGTGTAGAACAAATCTTGCGCACGGTAATAGGCATTTGCGAGGTCTGCCGCCTCGCCACGGTTCGTCAGCCGCAGGTATCTAAGTGTCTGTTCATCTACCGGAAAGAAACCTGCGGTTGCGCCGTACTCAGGCGACATGTTCGATATCGTTGCGCGGTCAGCTACCGGCAGGCTCGCCAGGCCGGGACCGAAGAACTCAACCAGTTTCTCGACCACGCCGTGAGCTCGAAGCATTTCGGTCACGGTGAGCACAAGGTCGGTTGCCGTCGTGCCTTCCGGCAGCGAGCCGGTCAACCTGACTCCGACGACCTCCGGGACCAGCATGTAGTACGGCTGCCCAAGCATTACGGCCTCTGCCTCAATACCGCCGACACCCCAGGCGAGCACGCCAAGACCATCAACCATCGTAGTGTGGGAGTCCGTGCCGATGCAGGTGTCGGGGTAGGCAACACGTCCGTGTTCGCCGTCCTGGGTGAGAACCGATGGCGACAAATATTCGAGGTTTACCTGATGAACGATCCCCGTCCCCGGGGGCACAACCCGGAAGTTGTCGAACGCCCGTTGTGCCCACCGAAGCAACAGGTAACGCTCACGGTTTCTGTCAAATTCGCGCTCAATATTCATAGCGAGAGCGCCTTCGTTTGCAAAGTGGTCTACCTGTACCGAGTGGTCGATCACGAGATCAGTGCGGATGATCGGGTTCACGACGGACGGATCACCGCCTGACTCGGCGACCGTGTCACGCATTGACGCCAGATCAACAACCGTCGGGATCCCGGTGAAGTCTTGGAGGACGACCCGGCCCGGCAGGTAAGGGATTTCTTTAGTCGGGGTGGAAGATGGCGCCCAGGATGCAACCGTTTCTACGTCGGAACGGTCGGCCACTCCACCGTCCGCTTGTCGCAACGCGTTTTCCAGCAGGATGCGGATGCTGAACGGGAGTTTGTCTACATCAACCAACCCCTGTTCTTTAAGGGCCGACAGTCGGTAGTAAATGACTTCACCGGACGGGGTCTGAAGAGTCGTTCTGGCATCGAAAGGACTGTTTCCGTTCGCCATTCATTATCCACTTTCCAGCTGTCTATCTTCGATCGTAGGCGGCTGCATCGCACGCCGCCCGATATTTCGTGCCGCAACTTTACCAGCGAGAAGCCGTGTTTGGCTTAATTTGCCCTTGTTTACCTAGGTCGCCCTCGCGATGGGACCAGGTACGTTGTAGCATCCCCGGGCCTCTGGCAAGTACAAATCGAATTCACAGCACCTCGGAATCACATGAGTCCAGAACAATCGCCTGAACAATCGAAAAAAGCTACATCGTTGGACCTCCTTGCCGGATTACGGGTTGTTGAAATAGGCCTCGGTCTAGCCGGGGCGGTGTGCGGGCAAACGTTTGTCGAAGCAGGGGCAAAGGTGAGCCGACTATCCGTTAACGCTGAAGACGGCAACGTATGGCTCGCAGTCAACGACGGTAAGCAACGCACGGAAAACCGTGTCGAGTTCGAGAGATTTCTCAGTGCCGCTGACCTTGTGATTGTGGACAAAACGCCCTCTGGAGCATCGGTGACCCAGGGTGTGATCGACAAAATACGCTCAGACAACTCGGGCATATTGATCGTATCAATCACCCCGTTTGGCCTTACAGGTCCAGACGCCGAATTCACCGGCGGGGATCTCGTCTCATTCCACGCCTCGGGCATGGGCCGCCTTCTCATCGGGCAGGTCGAAGATCCAAAGGCCGAACCTCCTGTGAGGGCTTCCGGCGATCAGTCGGCATTCATCGCAGGCGCCACAGCGGCGTGCGCAGCTATGCTTGCCCTAGCCGGAGAGCGTCCATATGGCGGTCAGGTGATCGATATATCAACGCAGGAAGCCCTGGCGTGCATGGCCATCCGTGAATTGGCTGCGCCGGCATATGGAGAGCCGTCTCAGCCGCGCCGACGGGAAGGAGACGGAAATGGGTCGACCGTCAGCATCATTCCTGCATCAGACGGTTTCGTTGCGATATCACCCCGTGAAGATCGGCAGTGGCAGGCATGGCTCGGTGTGATGGGGGACCCCGACTGGGGCAAAGAGGAGCGATTCGGCACAAAGCCCGATCGTGCCAGGAACTGGAACGAGCTTTACTCTCTGATCACCGAGTGGAGCTCCATCCGCACCAAACAGTGGATCTACGAAACGGCACAAGATGCACACGTACCGTCGTTTCCAATGGCCACCCCGGGCGATCTGCTCGAATCTCCGCAACTCCTGCACCGTGGGTTCTTCACCGAATTCGAGCACCCTACTGCTGGCCCACTCCTTCGACCCGGTGTTCCCTACACAGTGCGCCGATCATCGAATAAAAGATATGTTGCGACTCCCGCAAAACCGGCCGGAGTAATCCTGCCCTCTGGGGTGTTATCAGGTGTCCGGGTGTTGGATTTGAGTTGGGTGATTGCCGGGCCGACCTGTACCCGCTATCTGGCGGCCCTCGGCGCAGATGTGATCAAGGTCGAAACGAGTGGCCGAGCAGATCCCGGACGTGCGTCCGCATTACACGCAATCTTGGGCAAATCCAAGCGTGCCATCACCCTGAACTTGAAACAACCAGAGGCGCTCGAAATAGCACACCGCCTGGTCTCTAAATGCGACGTGGTGGTGGAGAACTTCGCTACCGGAGTGCTGGATCGGCTCGGGCTTGGTTATGAATCTCTCAGCGAGATAAAGCCCGACATAGTCCTGTTATCTGCTTCTGGTTTGGGACGTACCGGTCCGGACGCTGACCGCGTCGCCTACGGAACACTCATCCAGTGTTACACCGGTTTTGCATCACTCAACGGATACCCGGATACGTCTCCCCGGGTCGGTTGGGCCTGGGCCGATCCGTTATGCGGCCTGAAGATGGCATTCGCTATCGGGGCAGCACTTCGTCAACGGGCCCTCAACCATCAGGGAGCACAGATCGATTTCTCGATGGTGGAATCGTTGTTGTCGACCATGCCAGGACCGTTGATTGATCACCAGTCAGAGCAGACGTCATCAGGGCAGATAGGCAACGATGACCCCGAAATCTATCCGCACGGTGTCTATCCCTGCAATGGTGACGATCAGTGGGTTGCGATTAGCACCGCGTCACCTGGCGAATGGGAAGCGTTGTGCACGCTCATTCCGAAATTGATTGCCCGAAGATCTGACAGCCTGAAGACTCGAATATGGGATGCAGCACAGATTGACGAGGTAATCACTGCCTGGACCTCAACACGGACAGCACGGGAAGCAACTCTCACGCTCCAGAGCGCCGGTGTCTCGGCAGCACCATCTCCAGATTCCACGGAGTTATTCTGGAACCCGCATCTGTGGGAACGTGGGTTTTATGCAAATTCTACGGACATGGATGGATCGAACCGCGGGCTGCCCGGATTACCGTGGAGGTGGGCAGTCGGAGAACGCCCCGTTCAGACCCCGGCTTCAGAGCTGGGCGCCGATACCGACGCGGTGTTATCTGATGTGCTGGGTATGACTGATGTCGAGATCGCTGAGCTGCGGCAGAAGGGCGCGTTGACGTAGAGGTCCACCCCGCCGGGGCTACTAATATTCCCCGGATTTGTATAGCTCTTCGAGTCGTTCTGCCTCTTCCAGCGTCGGGTCCGAGAACGCTTCTCCCTTTTTTCGGAGGGCTCCCGTGAAGTTCGCTGGCCGTTTCTCGTTGAAAGCCTTTCGGCCCTCTTCCCCGTCCATCGTCGTCTGGATTAGCAACGTATTCATCAGCGTCTGAACCTGCCACGCCGTGTCCACGGGAGCCTCCCGGAAACGGATTACGAACTCCTTCATCATCCGAACCGCCACCGGTGGCATCGACGCCAGGCGGTGTGCGATCTCATCCGCCCTATCCATCAGGTTCTCGTGTGGTACTACCTCGTTTATGAGGCCGATCCGGAGCGCCTCTTCTGCGCCAAACGGCTCGTCCATCAACAAAATTCGCATCGCATCCGCGTAGTTCACCTGTCGGGTGAGGAGCGTCGCCCCTGGCCCGTTGCCTACCCAGCCCTGGGACAACAACGCGAATTTGAATCTGGCATGCTCGGCACAGGCAATTCGAATATCGGTCGACCCGAGCACTAGGTAGAAGCCAGCACCTGCGGCCCACCCGTTTACGGCGGCGACCACCGGTTTCCAGATCTTTGGATAGTGGTCACCCATTCGTCCATCGACGCCGGTTGTAGCGCCGTTGACCGTTCCGGATAAGGGCCAGTAAGTTCGCTGCATCCGCAGTCGTTCCCGTTCCTCCTCCGTGACATCCGGCCGTGGAGCCAGATTGTGGCCTGCACAAAAGTACTTATCACCTTCACCCGTCAGGACCGCAGCTCGGACATCACGATCTTCCCAGACCTCTTTCCATGCATCCGAGAGGGCGTCCGAACTGGCCTTGTCCAAGATGTTCGCCTTGTCCGGGTTACTTATAGTGATGTAAGCGATCTGGTCACGTTTCTCGTAGATGATGGCCATGCTTGCGGTTCCTCTTATTCGCCGGGGGCGATTCTGATGAGTCAGGAATTCCAAGAGCCTAGATCAGGCTCTGTTTAGAGGTCTTATAACAATCAAGTCGATGCACGGAACACCAGTACAACGTCTTTTCCGTGCAATGACGTTGTAACATCGTGCGCCGCTAACCGCAGCATTCTCCAGAACATCGGGGAACCTTGAACTCTCCTAACTTCCGACATCGCATAGCTCAACACACCCCGTTTTTTTATGGTTGGGCGATTCTCTTCTCCGCCGGGTCCGCCGTGTTCGTCCGTAACGCCGCGGCAGCGCTAACCCTCGGGGTTTTTATGTTCCCTATGGCCCAGGACCTCGGCTGGAGCAGGACTCTTCTGGCTGGAACTGCGAGCGCGGGCGGCATTGCAGCGATGTTCGCAGCCCCGATATCGGGATATTTGATCGACCGGTACGGTCCACGCGCCGTACTGCTTGGCGCAGCCCTCATCCTCGGGTTTACGACGATGGCTATCGGCTGGTGGATCACGCCCATCAGCTTCTACATCCTGTTCGGTATCGGCCGAGTGATATTTGCGGCTCCTATCCAGATCGGGACAGGGACAGTGGTCTCTCAGTGGTTTATACGTCGTCGTGGTCGAGCCAACGGAATCCTCGCGTCCTCGCACTCCGTTGGTATGGGGTTGATGCCGTTCTTCGCCCAGATACTAATCAACACCGTCGGATGGCGAGAAGCATGGTTCTGGCTCGGGATCACTGTATGGATAATCGCACTGGCGCCCCTCTGGTTCCTGATGGTCTCCAAGCCAGAAGACGTCGGTATGTTGCCGGATGGCGACGGGGACGCTGGAGAGCTCGAGAGCGCCTCGGGAGATGCCGCACAAGAAGACCCGTCACCCGGGCCTGTGGAGATTGAGGGCTGGACACTGGCTAACGCGATGCGAACCCCTACGTTGTGGGCCATCGGTTTGACTGGAGGGTTGTTGTTCTTCGTCCATGCCAGCGTCAACATCCATCAGGCGGCGTTTTTACGCGATCAGGGAATCAGTGCGACCGTCGCAGCGGCGGCCCTGACATCCCTGGCAGCCGGGTCAGCGATCGGCGCAATTTTCTGGGGTGTGGTCGCCGAAAAACTTCCGGTCAAACTCGCCTATGCGGCTGTCGCACTTTACATGGGCCTGGTTGCGTTGATGTTCCTGACCGTCAATAACACGGCGTTGGCCTTTATCGTGGCGACCTTATTCGGTTTCGGGCTGGGCGGCCTACTGGTCATCCCATCGGTGATAGTTGCCGATTATTTTGGCAGACGTTCACTCGGAGCGGTACGAGGTTTTGTGGAGCCGTGGGTCGGCGGAGGACAGGCGGCGGGAGCGCTTGGCGCAGGCCTGATATACGACATCACCGGCGACTATCGGGCAGTGTTTCCCATGCTGGCTGCATTCGCGATCCTCGCAGCAACGTTGATCCTGTTCACACCATCACCAGGAAAACCCCCAGCGAGGGTTACAGACCGTGACCCTATATCGAGCGTCGCCGCGACGCCAGACGACTAACCCATTTCGGGTCGCCCGTATTCGGCCCAGTTGCTCGGACATGAATTCGCCATTACGCTTGTTGCACGTTTGATATTTGGACTTACAGCGCCAAATCAGGAGGTATCCCAGATGACGACACAGGGGACGACCGAAGGCCTTACCGCTCGCTCCATGGTCGAGCACATCGCTGCACAGGGGGTCACGCACATGGTGACTCTGCCGGACAGCGAGACCAATTTCATGTACGACAACATGACCGAAAGCGGTATGGAGGTCGTTCCAATCGCCCGTGAAGGCGAGGCGATCGCGATCGCTGCAGGATTGTGGATCGCCAACCAAAAGCCAGCGATCATGATCCAGAACTCGGGCCTATTCGAGTCTGGAGATGCGCTCCGCGGCCTTGGTATCGGTATCGACTTGCCGCTAGTTATGTTCATCGGATACCGGGGATACACACGACACGGCGACACTCCCGACAGCGCTGCACAATTCCTGGAGCCGTTCCTACACACCTGGGGTACGCCGTACTGGATTATTGAGACGGACGACGAGTTGGACAGGATTTCACTCGCCTTCAAAAAGGCGGAAGAGACTTCAAAGCCTGTAGCTGTACTCATCGGCGCGGAGTACGTCAGCGTTTAGGGAGGCAATACCGGAAATGTACTGACGTGGATTTTAGATCCAGTTAACGTCAGATTCTTTTCCTTTCTCCTGCAACTTCTTCTGATTGAAGAAGTTACCGCCGTGTCGACATCGCCATGACCTTGACCCTCACATCAGACGCGTTCCGCAAAGCGAGCAACTTCATGAAGTTGCTCGCTCGACCGCTTGAACGCGCCATGTTCCAACATGAGGTAGAAGACGGTCCAAAACAAGCGATTATCGATGCCCTTTCCGGGTTTCAAAATACCGACGGCGGCTTCGGACACGGCATCCAGCCGGACATCTGGATGCCTGACTCGTCCCCGTTATCGACCACCGTGGCCCTGCAACACATCAGCGCTTTGGGCTTATCACACGACCATCCCTTCGTTACCGGTGCTGTCGCTTACCTGATCGATAGTTACGATACTGAGCGCGCCGGATGGAGTAAGGTTTCGTGGGAGGTTGAGGACGCTCCGCATGCCCCTTGGGCGAACTACAGCCCCAAGCTGGACGGGCCGTTCGATCCCAGTGGTTGGGGCAATCCGTCTGCCGAGATAATCGGGTATTTCCACGAATACCCAACGCTGGTGCCCCAGGAATTTCTAGATCGCACAACGGCGCTCGCCCTTGAAAATTTCGCAGAGCAACCGGCCGAGATCGAAATGCACGTCTTACTTTGTTACCTGCGTATGCAGGCGCGTCTTCCCGATCACATCGCAAACGGATTATCAGATCAACTCACGGAGGCCGCCCGAGTCGTAGTAGCAACAGCCCCATCGGAGTGGAAGTCTTATCACGCGCCACCGACTCAGTTGGCCCCAAACCTTGATTCTCTGCTGGCGGGCAGCTTGAGGCCTACGACCGATAAATATCTCGACCACTTAATCGAATCACAATCAAGCGACGGGAGTTGGGCGCCGCTCTGGACTTGGGGCGAGCAATACGCGCATGCGTGGGAGATCGCTAAACGCCAGTGGGCCGGGTATTTGACACTGATTAACTTACGGGCCCTCAAGGCGTACAACCGCATCGAGGGCGCTTGACTATCTATAGATGGACCAAACTACGGTTCCGGGGTATCGTCCCCAGCATCGACGTTCCGAATCTGAGGAGAAACCGATGATCGAATACCAGGATGTCGCAACTGCAATTCAGCGAGAACGCGGGGAAGCAGTTGTAGTAACAGCAATGACGCAGTCAAAGTTCTGGAAAGAGGCGTCAGAGCGGCCGGAATTGGACATCCCAACGAATAATTCAATGGGCAAGGTATCGTCCATCGCGCTTGGCATCGCGCTTGGCGCTCCAGACCGGAAGGTCATTGCACTGGACGGTGATGGCAGTTTGATCATGAACATGGGCAGCCTAGTCACCGTCGGCAACAAGTCACCTAAGAACTTTGTCCATGTGGTGTACGACAACGGCGTTTACGCTATCACCGGCGGCCAGCCTATCGCAGGTGCCGGAGTCATCGACTGGCCCGCCATCGCGATGGGAAGCGGATATAAGGCCGCTTATTCATTCGAAGATACGGAGGAGATGGCAACCGAGATGCCGCGCATCATGGCGGAGGATGGGCCCATTTTGATCCGGATCCAAGTGAAGCCGGTGATCACGACAAACCTAGGCGTTATCCAGACCTGGGAATCGAACGCCGTCATGCCCCGACAGATGCGATCCGTAAAGGTTGAATTAGCCAAAAGTTAATCATGGGTAACGCCAGCAGTGGATTCCCATGTAATTGAAACCTATAGATCTGGGAGGGCGTTTTCCCTCCCACGCCGACGAGCGTAAGTTCGAGCGGTGAGCGGAGGTTAATCGGCCACAGCCGTTCCCGCTGGTTCGCTTCGGTCCAACTTTTCCACCTTTACGGCACAGGCCTTGAACTCCGGTGTTTCGGTGATGAAGTCGTATGCGTCGATCGTCAGCACGTTTGTTGGCGCCGTCTCCGGATGGGCGAACGCCATGAAGATTGCACCCTTTGGCGAGCGATCCGTCACCTTGGCGTGGACCTCCAGGGAACCGCGGCGTGACGATACGCGCACCACCTCGCCGTCCTCGATACTCAGCGCTGACGCGTCCACCGGGTTGAGCTCCGCTAGCTCGTGAGGCACAAGTTCCTCAAACCCTATCGCTCTGCCGGTCTGCGTACCCGTGTGATACGTGGAACGTCGGCGGCCCGTCGTCAGGAACAATGGGTAATCATCGTCCGGTTCCTCGACCGGCGGGATATGATCGACTGGAGCGAACTGGCCCGGCAGGCCGGAGTCCATCTCATCCTGGTGTAGGAACACCGTGCCGGGGTGATCTGGCGTTGGGCAAGGCCATTGAATGCCGCCCTCCAGATCGAGCCGGTCATATGAAATCCCACTCAGGATAGGAGCCAGCGCCGCTACCTCATCCCAGACCTCAGAGGCCGAGTCAAGATCCTGAGGAACTCCCATGTAATCGAACAGATCCAGCAGAATTCGCCAGTCGGCCCTCGCCTCACCCGGTGGATCGACCGCTTTCCGAACCCGCTGAACCCTTCGCTCAGAGTTTGCGAATGTGCCTTCGACTTCCGCAAAGGCCGCCGCCGGCAGGACAACGTCCGCCAATCGAGCTGTGTCGTTCATGAATATGTCCTGGACCACCACAAATTCGGCCGCATCAAGAGCGCGTCTGCTGTGGCCAGAACAAGGATCCGACACAACTGTGTTCTCGCCCATGATGAACACGGCCTTCACCTCGCCCTTAATCATCTGGTCCATGGCCGTGATCTTGGTGATGCCTCGGCGCTTTGGCAGTGGTGTGCCCCACGCCTTCTCAAACTTCTCCCGGACTTCTGGCTTCTCAAGCTTCTGATAGCCCGGTAGGTCGGTCGGCAGTGCGCCCATATCTGACACACCCTGCACGTTGTTCTGGCCGCGCAGCGGGTTCACGCCTGCGTTTTCCCTGCCAAAGTTTCCACACAGCAACGCCAGGTTGGCGACTGCCTGGACGTTGTGCGTACCGCACGAGTGCTCTGTGATGCCGAGTGTGTAGCAGATCGAGGCCTTTGGCGATGCCGCCGCATACTCACGAGCGGTTGCAACGATCTGGCCCGCCGGGACGCCGGAGATTCCCTCTACAAACTCCGGCGTGTACATCTCCAGGTGCTTCGAGAGCGCCTCAAAGCCTTCCGTACGGTGCGAGACATACTCGGCGTCGTACAGCTTCTCTTTGATGATCACGTGGGCCATGGCGTTCAAGACCGGGATGTCGGTCCCGATCCGCAATTGCACGTGCCTTTTGGCCCAGCGGGTCAACTCAATTTTCCGCGGGTCTATAACTACTAGGTTGGCACCTCTCCGCACGGCTTTTTTCATGCGGAGCGATATGACTGGGTGCGCCTCAGTGGTGTTGGACCCGATCACGAGGAGCATGTCCGCCCCGGCGATTTCCTCGATCGAGTTGCTCATCGCACCTTTGCCAACCATGACCGCCAGACCGGCGACCGTCGGGGAGTGTCAGGTACGTGAACAGTTGTCTATGTTGTTGGTCCCAAGCGCCACCCGGGCAAATTTCTGAGCGAGGTAGTTCGATTCAGAGGTCGTTCGGGCGGAACTCCAGAACACCATCGAGTCAGGGCCGTCCACGTCCTTGTAGTGCTTGAGCTTGTCCGCAATCAGCGTGAGCGCACTGTCCCAGCTTGCAGGTTCGAACTCACCCTGGGTGTTCTTGATAAGTGGCGTCGTCAGGCGCTCATCACTGTTGATGAAGTCCCAGGATCCAAACTGGCCTTTGACACAAAGTGATCCCTGGCTCGGGGCTGAAAAGTCGGGTTCGGACCCGATTAGGTCGCCGGCCTGCGTGATCAGGTTGATGCCACAACCGACACCGCAATATGGACAGATGGTTGATGTGCGGTCTACTGCGGTACCCGGCCCGAGCGGTACGAAGTCGCCCGAGGGCCCCGGGACGCTCCGTAGCATCTCTTCCGCCAAATCGCCGTTCCACGCCATCGGCGTCGGCATAACAGCGTCCGCCAGTTTCCGATTCGTGAGTGCGCCTGTGGGACAAGTGTTTACGCACTGACCGCAGAAGGTGCAGGGGCTCTCCATCAGCAGGTTGTTGAACTTGCTAAAGATCGTTGAGTCCTGCCCCCGCCCTGTAACTGTTATGGCGGACGCCTGCTCCCAGTCATTACAGATATTCGTGCATCGGAAACAGGCGATGCACAGGTCGTAATCCCGCTTGATGAACGGGTTAGGATCGGCGACCTTCTTGCGTCTATCCAATGGATTGAACGCGTCAGGCTGAGCGTCGTACTCGCGTACCGCCGCCTGGAACTCGTAATCGCCAAGGGCTTCTGTCTGTCCAATATTGGACGGGTCTTTGATCTCAGACAGGAGCATTTCGAGTAAGGTCTTGCGGTACTGAACGATCTCGTCCGTGTGCGTCTGGACGCTCATGCCGGGTTCTGAAAACGCCGTGCAGGAGGCGACCGTCTCTTTCCGGCCGTTCACCTCGACTTCGACCAGGCACATTCGACAAGTACCCTGCGGTTCAAGTCGATCGTCGAAACACAGCGTCGGCACACTTGCGCCTGCGTCGCGCAGCACCGCCAGCACCCGCCCACCGGGACGGTTTGGAACAATTACCCCGTTAACGTCGATCGGGGCCTCGGTAGCAATAGAGGTCATGGTCTGGAATTTGTCCATGCGGGATTAACGTGAGTGGAACCCGTACGGCCCTACTCAGGTTCCCAACACCCCAAAAATCTGGCCATCGTCGTCCAGATCGATATCGAGCGCATTAGGCTTCGAGGGAAGTCCCGGTAGAGTCATTATGTCACCTGCGAGCGTGACTATCTGCCGAGCGCCTGCAGAAATGCGCAGTTCCTGTATCGGAAGAACGTGGCCGGTGGGGACGTTGCGGAGGCGCGCATTTGCCGAAACCGAAAGGTGGGTCTTGGCCATACAGATAGGAAATTTCCAGCCATTCGCCTCGAACCGGCGCGCCGTCGTGCGCGTCATTCGGCCCCACACAACACGATCAGCGCCGTAAAGACGGTCCGCCAACAACTCGACTTTGTCGATGGTCGAAACCTCGTCGTTGTAGATCAGAGAAATATCGGACCCGGCGTCAGCCACGGCGACCACCATTTCCGCCACCTCCTTCATGCCGTCGCCACCCTCGGCGAACCCGTTCGCCTCGGCAACGCCCTTTGCGCCGGCGTCCAGCGCGGCAGTCTTGATCGCCTTCAACTCCTCCGGCGTGTCTTCAGGAAATCGGTTTATCGCCACCACAGCGTTTAACCCGAACAAGCTCGTGATTCGAAGGGCGTTCCGAAGGTTATCCGTCCCGATCTTGACGGCATCGGCGTTCGGCGTTGTCAGCTCTTTGAGATCGACCCCACCGTGATACTTCAGTCCTCGCACCGTGCATACAACCACCGCCGCATCGGGCTTCGGACCGCCCTGTCTGACCTTGATGTCCATGAACTTCTCGAACCCTAGGTCGGCACCAAACCCCGCCTCGGTGACCACGTAGTCAGCGGTCGCAATGGCAAGTTGATCCGCAAGGATGGAGCTACAGCCATGAGCGATGTTTCCGAACGGTCCCATATGGACGATCGCCGGTTGACCCTCAAGGGTCTGGCAGAGGTTGGGCTTCAGAGCGTCTCTAAGGAGGGCCATCATCGAGCCGACTCCTCCGATTTGATCTGCCGTTACGGGAGTTCGGTTGCGCGTCCATCCAACGACAATGTCCCCCAGCCGGTTACGCAGGTCTTCGTATCCGTTGGCGAGTGCCAGAATTGCCATGATCTCTGATGCGGCACTAATGTCATAACCGGTCTGCCGCATCGGGCCATCGCCGTTCAGGCCCACCGCTGCGTTGCGAAGGGCACGGTCCTCGGCATCGGTTACACGACGCCAGGTAATGCCTTCAGCCTCAAACCCATCGATTTGATGCCGGTACACCACGTTGTCGGTCATTGCGGCAAGAAGGTTGTGGGCGGACATCATGGCGTGGAAATCGCCCGTGAGATGGAGGTTGATCTCCTCCGCCGGCTGAACCGTCGCCTTACCGCCCCCGGTGCCACCGCCCTTGGCTCCAAATACCGGGCCCAGCGAGGGTTGCCGAATTGTCAGAGCGGGTCGCTTTCCGATTTTCGCCAATCCCTGAACCAGCCCAACGGCGGTCGTCGACTTACCTTCACCTGCGGGCGTCGGCGTGATTGCCGTAACGACGATCAGCTTTCCGCCGGAACCGTTGGAGGGGAATGAGTCCAACGGGATCTTCGCTTTATCTACCCCGTACGGTTCGATATCGCTAGCGGAGATTCCAAGATCGGACGCAACGTCAACTATCGGTCTCAATCAGTTCCTCCAAGATATTGGCGAGATGTTGGCGAGAAATTCGCGGGAGTTAAAGGCCAGAATTCGTACTTAGCAGCACCACTCTCCAACATCAACGTACGTTTGAGCCAGCTTTAGGAGAACCGCGTTTCGACCAATCCCTCAAGGGTGCAAGGACGCTTTGAGCCTGAAGGAGGGTACTAGATCACGCCGCATCGACGCGCTCAAGCACATCCAA
Source organism: Dehalococcoidia bacterium (assembly GCA_014239685.1). GTDB lineage: Bacteria > Chloroflexota > Dehalococcoidia > Lucifugimonadales > Lucifugimonadaceae. Next base: position 26,128 of record JAAZYK010000008.1, read on the forward strand.
CAGAGCCAAATACCAACATCAATGCGGCTTTTTCACGGTGAATGGGACGATATGGCGACGAACGGGGACAGCGAGGTTAATTCTGCTCTTCGCATGTAGCGAGTAATCCAGAAAACCCCGTTCCCGAGATTCAAACCATAAAGCCCACAGACCATCTCAGCATTCGCTAATACTAGGGAATGACAGAGTGATATCCGGCCAAATACACAAGGTCATTAACGCGAAGAGGGGCGACGCTTCTTGCGCCGCCCCTCTTTCATGTTTCCGGTGAATCCCTAGATGAACAGGGGGCCGAAGATCACAGACACCACGGCCATCAGTTTCAACAGGATGTTGATAGCCGGGCCCGAAGTGTCTTTGAATGGGTCGCCCACCGTGTCTCCAACAACAGCAGCGGCGTGTGCATCCGTGCCTTTCCCGCCATGGTGGCCAAGCTCCACGTATTTTTTTGCGTTGTCCCATGCGCCGCCCGCGTTCGCCATAAAAATGGCGAGCATAAAGCCCGAGATAAT
>JAAZYK010000090.1 GCA_014239685.1 Dehalococcoidia bacterium
GGCCGCCGAGGTGTGGTGCTGGAGTTCATTGGCATGTACCGCAACTCTGAGACCCGGGCGCATGGAGATTCCGGGATGCCGGAGTTACCGATGTATCGCGTGGAGTTTGAACAGACACACCTGTGGTCTGACTACGCAGAGTCGCCGTCAGACAAGTTGTGGATCGACCTGTACGAGCACTGGCTGGAGCGGGTCGAGTAGTTCGGGTTCCATCGATGATCAGGAGAGTTATTTGATGAGTGAAAACAAAGACAGAGGCGGGTTTTTCGACACTGGATGGCGGCCCAGCGGGGACGTGCATCGAGACGAAGACGGTCGTCCTCACGACCACCCCGGTGTGCGTGAGGACGTCGGTTTAGGCGTGCGGGCATCAAGGGCGCTCGCCATGCACGAGTTGTTGGTGGAAAAAGGTGTTATCGGCGAGGGCGAGGTCGATGAGGTGACTGAGGCTGTGAACAAGCGGGTGCCGTCAAACGGCGCAACACTTGTGGCGAAAGCGTGGTCGGACCCGGAGTTCAGAACGAAGTTGCTCGAGCACCCGAAAGAGACAGTGATCGAAAGCGGGTTCGTGCCGGAACACAACGCAGACATCATCGTGCTCGAGAACACGCCGGAGGTGCAGCACATGGTGGTGTGCACGCTCTGCTCCTGCTATCCGACGCAACTGCTTGGTCCCCCACCAGATTGGTACAAGAGCTTTTCTTACCGTTCCCGTGCCGTCACCGAGCCTAGGGCAGTGATGTCTGAGTTCGGACTGGAGCTTAATGAAGAGACAGAAGTGCGGGTGGTTGACAGCAACTCTGAACTCCGATTTCTTGTAATACCACGTCGGCCCAATGGCACCGACGGCTGGAGCGAAGAGCAACTAGCAACGTTGGTGAACCGAAATAGCATGATCGGCGTGGCGGCTGCGACGGAACCGGGCACGGACTAACCCTGGCTTCTTCTATTTTGCGCGCTATGACCGAAAACGATGTGGCGCCTTGTGCCGAACTGTTCGTTGAGCGACATGCCGCACGTCGAGCCTCTAACCCGCTTTACCCAACGAACCTCGACACGGTTGAGGTGGTCGGACAACTTATTTCAAGCTGGCTTTCGACCAGTGATGGGATCGTCGCTGAGCAGGACGGGACCCTGATTGGATACCTGAACGGCCGAGCAGTGACCGGCCTCGGCGGCGTCCGGATGTCGGTCATGTTGGAATGGGCGCACGCAACCTGCGCCGATGCTCCTCGGTCGCTGTTTTCAGAGATGTACACGGCCTGGTGTAGGCTGTCTGGTCGTCCCGAGACGACGCTGCATAAGGCGATATTATTTGCAGACGACGTTGTCACTCACGACGGCCTGGTACAGACGGGGTTTGGTCGCCATTTGATCGACGGCGGCAGGGCAATCGGCGCGAGCGATGGAGGAAGGGTGGTTGATTCAAACGCCGAAGTGTCCCGGCCAACTCTCGAAGAACTGGACGAGGTCAACAAGATGGAGGCGGGCCTCGACGCCCACCTGAACGCCCCTCCAATCTGGCGTCCGAAGTCGCCGGGTGGCGGACATTTATACGATCGGACCTGGATCGAAAGGCCGTCAAAGGGTCTCTGGGTCAGCCGTTCTAAGGGCCACATCACGGGCTTCATGAGCGCGGAGGCCGGCGCGCAGGATCCAAAGTCACTTATGTCGCCGCCGGTGCCACACATCACCGGTGCATTCCTGAAACCCGAGGCCCGACGGACCGGCGCGTCTGGAGCGCTTTTAGCCGCGCTTCTGGGCTGGATTCACGACTCCGGCTGGAAGTCGGCGACAGTAGATTTTGAGACATCTAACCCTGAGGGAGCCGGCTTCTGGCTCGGCCCAGCCGGGTTCCAGCCATTGCTGTACACGATGATGCGGCGGCTCGACTCGAGATACGTCGACGGCGCTTAGAGTCGGTGCTTTTCAAACCTCGCGGGCGGATCGCTATCCACCCCTACGGGATCTGGGCGATTGCCCGACAAGCCGAAGACAATCGCTATGGAGTGCTGGCTGAAGGATCCCCTTGTCTCGGACTCAGTGTGTCAGCATCGCCGCTGTAAGAGTCTTTTGCTGAGCGGTTTGGTAATCAGGCATTACCGGATCGCGGTCCGCATAAAACTCTTACTGATCGAGCGTGTATCGCCGGGTCACTGAACTGAACAGCCAGATCCCTGCCGTCACGAGGCCTGTGCCGGCCACACCGATGGCGAGTGATGCTTCCGGTCCAAAGGCGGCGAGTAGGCCGCCGAAGACTATTCCCCCCGCCGGAAAGAATCCCCATGCCATCTCGTACACGCCGAAGACTCGCCCGCGCATCTCGTCGTCGACACGGGTCTGAATAGCCACAGTACCGAGCGTGATGTGGACGGCGTTGGCCGCGCCTGCAACAAAGGCAAACGCTATGGAAGCGACCAACATCGTGGAAACGGTGAATCCACCTATAACTAGTACCGTCAATCCGTTTGTAATAAGCATCCCGAACCCGGCCATGCGCACGTTCCCGCGCCAACCCAACCAAAATGCTCCGACAACCGCCCCAATTCCCATTCCGGTGAGAATAGCGCCCTGCTCCACCGAGCCGCCACCGAGGATGTCCTTGGCGTAAACCGGAGCCAGGTAGATAAAACCGCCGAGGAATAGAGCGTTTACTGCCGTGAATACGAGGACGATCAAGATGATCGTGTCATTTTTAATCTTATCTATGGCATCTGAGATGCCCTCCCAGACTGGTGGCTGCCGTTCACCTATTTCCTGATTAGGCCGTAGGGTGACAAGCAGTAACACGGCCAGCGTGAACGTGATAAGGCCAAACGTGAAGGCCCCTTCTGCTCCTGCCCGAGACAGGAGAAACCCGCCCATGATCGGGGCGATGATACGCGAGATGTGGAACGAGGTTTGATCGAACGAGACCGCACGTATCAGCTGGCTCTGATGCACCAGATTCGTGATAAAAGCTTGGCGGGTTGTCCAATCATTTCCAAGGGCGGCCCCAAACGCCACGCCGGCACCTACGATGTGCCATGGCTCCAGAGCGTCTACGAACGCGATAACCGCCAGTATGAGCATCGTGATGGCCCCGATCGCAGAGCCAAAGATGAGCATGAACCTTCGTGGCATTCGATCGGCAAGCACACCGCCGACGGCGGCGAAGAGGAACTGTGGGATGGCGATCGAGGCGCCCAGCGCAGCAAGCCACAATCCAGATCCAGTCATGTCGTAGATCAGAAAACTGTGCGACATGAAGACCAGCATGTGGCCCGTGCCCCACGTGAGGGTGGAAAGGACGAACCTGATGAACTGGCTCTCACGCAACACATTTGGCCGCGCCGCAACGACGGGCGCGTCTGTGTATACGGTGGGGTCACCAGCTTGCTCGACCATGATCGTTTATTGTGCTGGCATTCGCCGAAAGCGCCAACGTGGATTTGCAATCGATTTAATTAGAACGCCTGTAGGTTGGATTCCACATTTTCGAGATGGCGACCGGACGAACGGCACTTACTCTGCCAATTCGCCCGGCGAAGCGTATTCGCACAACAAACCGCTAGAATCCTCGTTTCCAGCTGATTCTGTTTTTATCCCCGGGAGTGACCGTGGCAAGCACCGACACTAGCCGACCCAACATCCTCTTCATCCTGAGCGACGATCAGGGACACTGGGCGATGAACTGCGCAGGTACTCCGGAACTACACACGCCAAATTTAGATCGCCTAGCCGCCACCGGAATTCGGTTCGAGAACTTCTTTTGTGCATCCCCTGTGTGTTCGCCAGCACGGGCATCGATCCTCACCGGCCAGATGCCGTCACAGCACGGGGTACAGGATTTCTTAAGGGCAGGAAATTCCGTCACCCTGCCGGGGGACGGTAAGACGGTGCAGTACCTAGAGGGACGGACAACTTATACGCAGATTCTTGCCGATAACGGTTATTCCTGCGGGCTGAGCGGGAAGTGGCACCTTGGCGATTCCGCAACGCCACAGACAGGCTTTGAATATTGGAACGTTCACGCCACCGGATCAGGCAACTACTTCAACGCGCCGATGTTCAAGGATGGTGATTTGTACATGGCGGACGGCTACTTCAGCGATGTCATAACGGACCATGCTATCGAGTTCATGGAGTCTCAATTGGACTCGGATAATCCGTTCTCGCTCAACGTCCATTTCACCGCTCCGCACGCTCCCTGGGGTCCCGAGCAACACCCTGCCGAGATTTACGATGACTACTATCAGAACTGTGCGTTCGAATCGGTTCGTTGGGATCCGATTCATCCGAATCACCTAGCGAAAGAGGGTTCCTCCGGAAGTGTAGGCACCACGGCGGAAGAGCGTCGACAACTTCTGAGCGGCTATTTTGCGGCGGTCACCGGAATGGACGCGAATATCGGGCGTTTGATCGACTGGATGGAGGCGAATGGTCTTCGCGAGAACACGTTGATCGTTTTTACCGCCGATAACGGGATGAACATGGGTCACCATGGCATCTGGGGCAAGGGCAACGGCACCTACCCGCCAAACATGTTTGATACATCCGTTAAGGTACCAACACTGATCTCGAGGCCGGGCCACGTTCCGGTCGGTGTGGTGGAGGAAAGCCTGTTAAGTCATTACGACTTTATGCCGACGCTATTGGAGTATGCCGGGCTTTCAGACGCGCAGCCCACCGATGGTGAGCGACCCGGGCGCAGTTTCGTGCCTCTCATGAAAGGGACTTCGATGGGCATTGATCGTCCGGTGGTTGTGCTGGACGAGTACGGTCCAACGCGGATGATCCGGACGGAGTCGCTTAAGTACGTGCACCGCTATCCAGACGGTCCCTATGAGCTTTACGACCTTGTTGGCGATCCAGAAGAAACAAGCAACGAAATCGACAATCCAACGTTTGCTGGAGATATCTCTGAGCTACGGGGACAGCTTGAGCTGTGGTTCGAACGGTACACCGAAGTTGAACGTGATGGCCGAAAGCAGGCGGTGAAGGGACGCGGACAACTCGACGCTATCGGTAAACCAGATCCATTCGCACAGGACGTGGCGTACTTGCGAGATACGTAGGAGATCTTGTTGTTGAGAATAATCTGACGTTATACAGGGGAGGACATGCCATGAGACGCCCCAAGAGTTTCGGAAACCGCTCTTTCATGACTACGAAATCTGTCACGGCTTTATCCACTCCGGTCCGTCGATATTGGGCAGCAGCACTTCCTACTACCCGTTTGGTTTGATTACCAGTTTGACGCCTTTGCCTTCACCGGAATCTATGATTGCTTGGGGGACGTCCTTTAGATCGTATCGACCAGTGATTACGCCTTCCAGGTTGAGTTTTGCCAACTCTGCCGGCGTCCGGTTGAACACGTCGCCTCGTCCGAATCCTGATTGCAAAACCACTTCTCGATATTGCATGTCGTACAGATCTACCGGCAAAACCGCCCCCGCTGGAGCCACGCCGATCATCAACACCTGGCCGCGCGGGCGAACAAGCTCCACACATTTGGCGACCAGTTCCGCCTTGCCCACGGCCTCCGCCGCAATGTGCAGCCCCCGACCATTTGTAAGGTCTGCGACAAAATCATTGACGCTAGACTCGGATGGGTCGTGCACCACGTCAATTCCCAGCTGGGTGGCAAATTCACGCCGATACCCAACCGGCTCAGACAACGCCACAGTGTCTACTCCGCTTGTCTTCATGAACGCGGCGGTCATGAGTCCCATCATTCCCCCACCTATAACCAGACCCACAGCACCATCATCGATTCTCAATCGGCTCACACCCGAAAAACAACATGATGCAGGTTCGGTAATCGATGCAACCTCGACATCCAATCCGATAGGCACTGGGACTGCTGAGGCATTAGGAACCGACGCCATTTCGGCAAAGAATTCGTGCTTCTGTGTGTTGTGCTCACAGCGGGACACCGTCCAGTTGCGGCACCCGTCGCACTCACCACACGAGGTAGTGTGATTGAGTACAACGTTCTCGCCGATTCGTTCTCGGTTCACGTTCTCGCCGACCTCGATGATCTCGCCTGAAGCCTCGTGCCCAAGGATTTGTGGTGGCTCGGCGGGGAACAGGCCCTGCGTAATGTGGACATCAGTCCCACAGACCCCAACTGTTCCGATCCGGACCATCACATCATCAGGACCGATCTCAGGGTCCGGAACGTCACCGAACTCAAAGTTGCCGCCACCTAGCCATGTGGATGCTTTCAACAGGGTCTCCTTTGCCGACACTAGGGACCAGAAACCGGATCTTCCAGAATCAGATGGAAGTATCGCGTGGCGCGAGGATTTACGCACAAGTCAATCGTTGGGCGATCTGTAAACTCGCCACACTACATAATCATGTCTGTGCCCGCTTGTGAATCAGACGGGGGCATTACTTGAAATCTCTGGAGAACGAATGAGTAACGTCACGATCCGAAATATCAGGACCATTTTCACCGAGCCGGATGGAATCAGGCTAGTGATCGTGAAGATAGAAACATCAGAGCCGGGACTGTCAGGGGTTGGATGCGCCACCTTCACCCAGCGGCCGACGGCTGTAAAGGTGGCGATTGACGACTACTTGAGGCCACTGCTGATCGGCAAAGGCGTTGACGATATAGAGGACATCTGGCAAACCAGTTACATCTCATCGTACTGGCGTAACGGCCCCGTACTAAACAATGCTCTGTCAGGCGTTGATCAGGCCCTGTGGGACATTAAGGGCAAAATGGCCAACATGCCCGTATACGACCTGTTCGGTGGTAAGGCACGGGAGGCTGCAGCGGTGTACGTCCACGCAAAGGGTGCCGAAAACGCACAGGTGGAGGATGAAGTACGCAGCTTTATGTCAGAGGGGTTTCACCACATCAGGGTGCAGATCGAAACGCCCGGAGGATTTTCAACCTACGGTACCGGTGGGCGAGGTTCGGCAAATATTGAGACTAGCTCTACGAAGTCAGAAGAAGGGCCCCGATGGATAACGCAACGGATTGAAAAGCGGGATCCAAACCTGAAATATGCTCATCCTGGCGGCGTCTTTGAACCGCGCCCGTACATGCGGTCTGCCCTGAGTCTGTTCGAACACCTACGATCTAATATCGGATTCGATCTGGAACTGTTGCACGATGTCCATGAACGTATTCCTCCAATACTTGGGGTGTGGCTTGCCAAGGAGGTAGAGCAGTATCAACTCTTCTTCTTGGAGGACCTCTTTCCGCCGGAAGATCAGGAGTATTTCCGCATGGTACGGGAGCAGACATCTACACCGATCGCCATGGGTGAGCTCTACAACAACCCACACGAGATAACACCGATGGTGAAGGACCGGCTGCTGGACTTCATGCGAGTCCACATCTCGCAAATCGGCGGCCTGACACCGGCACGCAAACTAGCCGCTTTATGCGAAGCGTTCTCCGTCCGGACGGCGTGGCATGGCCCGGGTGATACATCGCCTGTTGGGCACGCGGCAAATCTGGCTTTAGATCTGAATACGAGCAACTTCGGCATACAGGAATATTCGATCTTCGGTGATCGGACTCGAGAGGTATTCCCGGGCACCCCAGATGTACACGATGGTTACATGTGGCCAAACGGTAAACCCGGTCTCGGGATCGATATCGATGAGGATCTAGCGGCAAAGTTCCCGTTTGAGGAACGTGCATACGGCGGTGCGTGGTCTGCACCACGCCGTGCCGATGGAAGCGTGGTACGTCCGTAAATCTTGCCCGGAACGAATATTTCGCTTCTTTAGCAATGCGGAACCTCTCGAGAAACTCCCACTCTCGGTTCCGGTTCCAGAGTCCAACTTTGTGTGGGTCCATTTTGTGCTCGCCCGGCCAGTTGTGAGGGAGATGGAATGGAAAGATGTAGCGTTCCGTTCTGATATTTGCCACGGGGGGAAACGTCCACACCGAAGCGCTTAGCGAGCAAATTGATATGAGTGATGACCTCCGGCTGATTGTCACGACCAGTCGCCTTGCCCAAACGACGACGCGCGCTCTTGCAAGACGGAAAGCCACCGAATGGGGCTTCCTTTACGTCGAACGATCTGACAGATCTATGGAACTAACACTGCAAGACGCCGGGGCGGCTTTTGTGTTCAGAAACGATGGGCTCGTACTTTCGACGTCCCATACGCAGTTGCGTTTCGAACTGGGAACGGCCGCTCTTCGCCTCCTCTCGATCGCCCGAGGCAAACGCGATTGGCTTGTCAGCGCCGGCGAATTAGTTGAAGGTCATCGCGTATTTGACGCGACGCTCGGTCTCGGTCGCGACGCGCTCGTCGCGGCTCGGGCCGTCGGGCCGAGTGGTGAGATCGTCGGTGTAGAGTCGAATC
>JAAZYK010000091.1 GCA_014239685.1 Dehalococcoidia bacterium
GCCTGGAAGAATCAGACTCCTCAAGAATCCAGTACAGGGCCCAAGAGATCGAAGAGATCGGTCGCACCTCTGGCCGAGGGGGTTCTGTAAGAGCCGCCGTGAAAGGAGGATGGGGGTTCGTCAGCTTCAATGATACCGACGACCTCAACTCGCGCGTAAAGTTGGCCGTCGAACAGGCACGTGCTGTTGGCGGCGAAAAGACGATTCTTGCCGAGACCGAACCACAGGTAGCAGATGTACCTCCGGTGCTGGTCAACGACCCCGGCAATATATCTCTATCTGAAAAGAAAGACCGGATGGATCACTACAACGATCTGATCTGGTCCACTCCCGGCATACAGAGTTCGACCGTGATCTACGGTGATAACCGCAGACGAGTCCACTACGTGAACAGTGATGGCGCTGCAGTCGACCAAGAGTTCGTCCACGTAATCTGCTACATCGCAGCGGTCGCCCGAGACGGCGGTGATGTGCAGCAAGCCGGTTTCTCCATTGGAAGTCTCGGCGATTTCAGCCTTATCGAAGGGTTAGATGATGAGATCCGCGCCGTTGGAAAGCGTGCCGTTGACCTGCTCAAGGCGCCCGGAATCGAGGGTGGCGAGCGCACCGTGATCTTGGACCCGGTGCTCGCAGGGGTGTTCGCCCACGAGGCGTTTGGCCACCTGTCAGAGGCAGATCACGTTTACGAGAGCGATCAACTCAAAGAAATCATGGTGCTTGGCCGACAGTTCGGCCAGCCGCATTTGAACATCGTCGACGGCGGCGCCATTCCGAGCCTGCGCGGCTCTATGGAGTACGACGACGAAGGTACGCCAACCAACCGCACCGATCTCATCCGGGACGGCGTGCTTGTAGGTCGGCTGCACTCACGTGAGACTGCCGCAAAGATGGGCGAACTGCCTTCCGGTAATGCCCGAGCCATCAGCTTCAACCACCCTCCAATAGTACGTATGACCAACACGGTTATTGAACCGGGCGATGCTTCGTTTGAGGACCTACTTGAAGGCGTCGACGATGGCGTTTACGTCCGTAACTGGTACGGCGGAATGACAGAGATGGAGATGTTCACCTTCTCGTCTGGCGAGGCGTACAGAATCCGTAATGGGAGAATCGAGGAGATGGTGCGCCCGGTGAAGTTGTCCGGAAACGTGTTCAAAACACTGCACCAAATCGACGGAATCGGCAACGATCTTGGCATGAATCAGGGTGGGGGTTGCGGCAAGGCAGGACAAAGTCCCCTTCCCGTCTCCAACGGGAGTCCACATATTCGAATCCAAAACTGCCTTGTGTCGGGAGCTTAACCGGTGGCCGATCTTCTACAGAACGCAAAAGATGCCGGATTTGACCAGGCCGAGGTCTACCGAATCACCAGTCAGAGCCAGCCAATTCGTTTTGAAGCGAATCGGCTGAAAGAAGCTACCCGGCGTGACACGTCCGGAGCTGCCTTACGCGTCATCCATGACGGCAGGCTGGGCCTGTCCGCAACAACCGATCCTGCGGCAGAAGACAAACTGCCCGCACGTGTCAAAGAGTTGACGCCATTTGGCGCTGAGGCTTCGTTCGAGTTGCCGGGACCGGCGGATTATCCCCGCCTCCAGATATATGACGAGGCCATCGAGGAGTTAACTTTCGATGCGATGGTCCAGACCGGCCAGACGCTGATTGATGCCGTCCGTAAGACATGGCCGGAATTGAACTGCTCGGCAAGCGTTTCCCGCGGAGTACACAGGCAAAGCCTGATCAACACAGCCGGTTTAAATGTGGCCTTCCCGCAGACCTCCTACTCGGTCGGATTTGGTGGCGAGTTGGTGCGTGGCGACGACATGTTATCTGTATGGGAAGGCTTTGGTGCTTCCCGAATGTTTACGGACACAGACTGGATGATCGAATCCCTGGTCCAACAGCTCGAATGGGCGCGTGACACCGCCGATACACCGATCGGACAGGTTCCCGTCATCTTCACTCCACGTGGAGTATCGGCCGCGCTCCTTAGGCCCCTTCTCGGCGGGTTCAACGGCAAATCTGTTATGACCGGCAGCTCTCCAATCGGAGAGCGGCTCGGCGAGAGAGTGATAGACAACCGGATCTCTATTTTTGATGACCCGACAATAGACGGTGCAATCGGCAGTCGCCCATTTGACGACGAGGGAATAGCGAGTCGGCGGATGGCCTTAATCGACCGCGGCGTTGCAAGCAACTTTCTCTACGACCTGCAGACTGCAGGGCGAATGAACGCCACCAGCACGGGCGCCGCGGGACGCGGGCTTTCCACGTTACCGGGCCCAGGTACCAGCGTCCTAGACGTAGCGCCCGGCGACACGCCGTACGACGATCTGTTCCTTGGTATTAAAGAGGGTATCGTCGTCGAACGTTTGCTCGGAGCCGGACAGGGCAACGAAATGGGCGGCGATTTCAAGGCGAACGTCTCTCTTGGATATAAGATTGAAGATGGAAAGATCGTGGGCCGCATCAAGGACACGATGATCTCCGGAAATGTGTACGACGCATTGAGCAAGTTGGAGGCGGTATCTGACAAAGCTGAATGGGTTTACGGCAGCCTGCGCACGCCGGCGATCCGTTGCCTTGGAGTAGAGGTGGCGGCGGCGGGATAGGCCATCGGCCACGCAGGATGGGCTGCAAAGGAAATCTGACTTGGGACTGCCCGAATTTCTACATAAAATCGAACAAGAGACGGAAGAACTCGAAGACGCTGAAACGATCCCTTACTCAACTCTGTCCGAGTTGTCAGGAATAAACAAATCAGACGCCCAGGAACTCACCGAGTATTTGAGCTTCTGGAATCCTGAACAGACCCGCGATCTCTACGCGCGCCTGACCTCGCTGATCGAGGCCGACCTCCAGATGGAGTTTGACTCGATATTCATCGAAGGCCTGGATTCAGACGACGATGTGACGCGCTCCCTCTCTGTAACCGGTCTCGCCGAGAGCACCCACCCATCTATATTGCGAATTCTTCTCCGCATGCTGCGAAACGACGACTCGGAAGATGTCCGGATTGCCGCCGCTCTCGGTTTATCACGTATAGCAATGCTGGCACACGAGGATAAGGTGCCGCCGCGCCAGGCGGTCGATCTACAGGCGATGTTGACCGAGAGCTTCAACGATGAGTTGGAGACTTCTGATGTGCGCCGTCGTGCCCTAGAAGCCCTTGCGATATTCCAAGGCGAAGCCATCGAGGCATACATTGAGATCGCCTATGAAGAGGGCGAGGACGACGAGGAAGAAGATACCCATATGCGTGAATCAGCCATCCATGCGATGGGACGTAACTGTAGCCCCAGGTGGACCGAAATCCTCGTGGAAGAGCTGGACAATGCCGACGCCTCTTGCAGGTTTGAGGCAGCCATCGCTCTCGGAAACCTCGGGAATGAGGAGCATCTCGGGCACCTGATGGAGATGATGGACGACACGGACATCGAGGTCCAGACGGCGGCCGTGCGTGCGATCGGGTTTATCGGTGGAAGCCAGGCACAGCGGACGCTCAGGAATCTCTTGTCAAGTACCGAGCCGGCCGTCGTCGAGGCGGTGAAAGAGTCGCTGAGATACGTCGATGTCGAAGATATGTCTATGTTCGAAGAGAAACCGCAAACAGTCGAGGAAGTGACCGAAGAAGCAGATCCGTTCCTGCCAGAGGACGAAGAGAACCTGTACATCGACGACGTAGATCTTGAAGTACAAGGGTTTCACTCACCAGGTGAACGCGATACGAGCCTGGACTGGGTGGGCGAAGAAGAGGACTGGGGCGACGATCGGATGACAATCACGGACGAGGACCTAGATCCCGACGATGGTTAGGGGCCGAGTCTTGTTGGAGTGGTCTCGAAGAGCAGGCGTCCCAGATGGTCATGCCCCGTCACCCAATGGTTATCACGCTTGTCGGCATCGGGATCTCTATAGATCGGCTGCGGTACGTTAGCCCAATCGCGAGTCAGCAAGATCAAAGGCGTGTGCGGCCGCCCCGATAAGGCTCACATCATCGCCAAGTGGCGAAACGTAAAGCGGCACGTTGTCCTTGAAGTGTGGGAGAACTTTATCTTCAACCAGATTCTTCAGGCCGTCCCAATAAGGCTGTAGACCGCCGGTTACGGCGCCTCCCACAACAAGGTACTCGGGGTCGAGCGTGTTAAGTATGTCGGCAAATCCGGTGGCAACGGCGTCGATCACGCTGTCAACAATCTCTTTTCCAAGAGCATCGCCATTAGCCGCTGCCTCGAAAACAATCTGCGCACTCATGGCCTCGATGTCTCCACCAACCATATCCGACATCGAAGAGGCACGGCCTGCGCTCATAGCAATCGTCGCAGCACGTGCGATCCCTCCGCCAGACGATATACCCTCAAGGCAACCGTCGCACCCAACATTACAGCTCTGGCCTCCCGGTCTCACCAGAAGGTGCCCAATCTCTCCTGCATGGCCGTGGGCGCCGGTAACCATCCGCCCGTTGGCAATAATTCCACCACCAACCCCGGTACTCAAGGTAACGTAAACAAGATGTTGCGCACCTTGTCCGACCCCATAACGCGACTCCGCAAGCGCTCCGAGGGTGGCATCGTGCCCGATCGTGACTTGCAAATTTAACGAGGCCGCCAGTCCGGGCTTCATCGTCATGCCGTGCCAGCCGGGAAGGTTGGGCGGATGAACATAAGTACCGCTGTCGGGATCAATCGGACCGGCAGACGAAATTACGACGCCGCCGATCTCATCTCGCGGGACACCTGACCCCACCTTTTCAAACAGGGCCCTAAGATTCTCTTCCGCCTGCGGCAGTCCGAGCTCAGGTTCTGTGTGGCAGGTTCCTCTCTCGATTAAAATTCCACTGCGATCTGCAAGCGCGGCGCGCATGTTAGTGCCGCCGATATCACCAGCAAAAACGTAATTAGTTTGGCTCGACATGGGCCGGATTCTAACGGAGCCGGACAAGAGAATTGGTGGGGTCGCTGATATCATTAAGGACGGCGGTCACCCTGTCACACTCTCCTCGGTGGAGGTGACGGTTAGAAATCCTTTCGAGCACCTACATGGAACAAACCTTCTCACACAAAATAGACCTCTCGCGCGTGACGCACCGCCACGGGCAGTCTCCAGATCTCGAACCAAAGCGCCAGCGTGCATGGGATCGGTTGGACGATCGGGAACGTCGCTATGTCGTGTCGGTGTATAACAAGGCAGTCATTGATTGGGATCTGCCCTTTTCCGAGGTCAGAAGTGCCTACGAGCGCGTACTGTACGTGCTGGTCACGACGGACAGAGCACTGAGCGCTGAGCAGATCGCATACCTGCTGATCGCACGCCACTATCGCAACGCCGATATCACTTCGATACGCAAACAACTCGCCATCGGGGTTCGCCAGGAGCATCTCCGGCTTGTCGGTCACAACCGATATGGGTCAACCGACGACGCTGACGAAAAGCTGAAGATAATCGAGCAACAGTGGCGTGCCAGGCGCGATGCCTCGCGCGTCGCCCGAGTAGTCCGTGCGGCTCACGCGGCCGGGATCGAATCGCCTGATCTCTCGATTAACCCGTCTGAAGACGAACGGTCTGAAGAATCAACGACGGAGTTTGCGCAGGAAAGTTCGCCGGAAGACCGATTCCCAGGCCTGACTGGTGAGTTTGAGGGCAGCCATGAAAGCAACGCTGAAGAAAGATTTCCCGGGATCTCCGTAGAAACAGACGTTCGCGAAGACTCTTAGAACCTGGCCCTAAAGCGAGTTTCGGTAATCCTCTCCGTTGTCCTCTGGCCTATATCCAAGGACGTCTCGGGCGTGGTCGATGTCCCAGAATCGCCACTTGTTGTTCGAGACGCCGTAGAAGATGTCGAACTGCAGTGGCTCGACCTCCAGGCAACGATGAATAAGCTGAAGTAGGTCCCGGTGGCTACACCACGTCGCTAATTGTCTAACCGCGACCGGCCGATTGTCACTGTTCACGGTCCCGATTCGCAAACAGGCGACCTCAAGCCCAAAATTTTCCGCGTAGTACGCGCCAGTCGCCTCCCCGAACGCTTTGCTGATCCCGTACTGGCCGTCCGGACGGATTTGAACCGTGTGATCGATCTGGGGGATGTTGTCAGGATCCAGCGCGTCGTAATCGCCTCTACGGATCCTACTGTACGGATCATCCAGTTCGTGCATGCCTACGGCGTGGTTGGAACTTGCGTAGACAACGCGCTTCACCCCGGCGTCCTTAGATGCCTCGAAGACATTTCGAGTTGCTATCAGGTTGTTCGGTAAGACGCTTTCCCACAGGGCGTTCTGATTTGAGTCGGCGCCCAAATGAATTACACAGTCCACCCCGTCAAACGCTTTCCGGACGCTCTCCATGTCCGAAAGATCGCCCACAGTGATCGGCACCTGCGGGTTATCCGGCGTGCCAACATCCAGCCCTGTAAACTCAAATTGATCCCCAAGGTCACGAAAAAGCGCACCTCCTATGAGTCCACCTGAACCGGTGACCAGAACTTTTCGTACAGGAGTCATATACAGCCTCTGAGTTGTTTTAGGGAGTCGATTGGATCACGCCCACCACGGCAGGTTAGGGTAACGGCCTTGACGCACATGGTCTAAGCATTTCGAAGATTCATTCGCGCCCCTCTGCGGCTGAGAAATATCGTACTTGTGAGGAAGACCTGTGATTCCAGGAAGGCTTTCCTGATCTACTGCCGACCAAACCCAAAGTTGGCTTTTCAGACTAGTCAGGCATCGCGCCGGGATTAAGCTCTTCTACTGCTGACCACAGGATTGCAGCGCGCTCCTCTCCGGCCGCCTCAGAGGTATCAATCACGCAGCGACAGGAACGAGTGTATGAGCCGATCGTCTGAAGTTCGGTACGGGCTGGATTCCAGTTCCATCGGCCGCCGTCCGCGCGCCTGAACACGCTATCTGCAAGGGACCTATCGACCGGTACGCCGTATTTGAGGCGCATCGATTTATCCGATCCACCAAATATCCAGAACCCATCCCAGTTCTCAGACGGATTGTTAAACCCCCGCCTTATGTGGGCGTTTGTTCCGTATCTTTTTAGTTCGGTTTCGGACGGCTCGTTACGTACTGCAGACAGGATCGATTCGACTTCGAGGAATCCTGCAAGGTAAAAGCCGAAATGGCCCGTGAATGCACCATCTTCCCAATCAGCGAGCCGAGCTATGAAGAACATAATGTCTCGTGGTTGAACGCCTTTTAAAGCAGCAGCGCGAGCATTTCGTCCTACATGATCGCCATAGGTAAGAGTGTTGAACTCCGGGTCATAGTGGCTTGCGACACCGAGAAAACGCTCTGGAACCCATCTACCCAGTGTCTCGTCCGAGTTGCCGCCAGCGGCGTTAAAGGCGGGTACATCTGCGAACACGACCGAATGGGGGCCGGCGTCTGGCGGCGTTTCCGGTATCGGTAACAGCTCGAATGTGCCGTCCGCAAAACGCGGGCTGAAGAATGGATGGGCCGCGTTTGCGCCCACATTCGCCAGCCAGATTTTGGACGGCCGAGAACCGCCCGAAGAGATACTCATATTAACGTCGTAACTCCCCAGACAAGATTACCTCGACCAATTCAACGGAGCGCATAGTGGCGACAGGCGGCGGTCCTTGCGCGTCTCTAGAATAGGAAAGATATGGCTGAATCTCCGCAACCCTTCCAGACACCGCCTGATCCGACTAACCCGGCCCCTCCTCCTCGCGACCCCAACATCCAGTCACCACTGGACATTGAAGTCTTCCGATTTTTGGGGCTCGTGGGCATCGCCCTTGCGCCCGTCGCGTGGGTATTCGGAGCGTTCGGGATCGACAACCTCTGGTTCGGATTACTGCTCGGACTGCTCATTATCTGGTTGTTGTACCTGGTGGCTAGGCGGGCACTTGTTCTCACTCGGGACCAAGATAGATCCGTGAAGCCTGGCGAGGGTTCGGGCGTGGTCGACGCCATTGGATGGAACTGGTTGTACTTCGGCGCACGCGGCACACATCTAGGGTTGATAGTAATCGACGGCGTCGATTACGGCCTTTCGCTAAAGGCTCTCCGCAAGCTCCGCCCCGGCGCGCACGTACGAGTCATTTACTACGCATCTTCAAAGCACATCATCCGCATCGAAGAGATCGCAGAGAAGTAGCGCGCTCCCTAGCAGGAAATACTATCTGATAACGT
>JAAZYK010000092.1 GCA_014239685.1 Dehalococcoidia bacterium
TACGCGGAGTCCACACCGGTAGAGTACGCGGTATCCGTCCCCGACATCGCAGAACGTGCGGCCGGGTACTCTATGCCAGGCGTCGTGGTTGATGGGATGGACGTGTTTGCGGTATACGACGCGGCGGGGGAGGCAATCGCACGAGCACGAGCCGGAGAGGGTCCAACGTTCCTCGAGCTGAAGACTTATCGATACCACGGCCACTATCATGCAGATGATCCCCACACTTACCGACTTCCGGAAGAGGAAGAGTTGTGGAAGGCCCGTGACCCTTTGCCGAACTTTGAGCGTCGCGTCATCGAGCAGGATCTGATGGATGAGGTGGAGCTGGAACGCATTCGGAACGAGATCGATCTGGAAATCCAGGACGCGGTCAAATTTGCGGAGAACAGTCCGCTTCCACCTATTGATGAGCTGTATACCGATGTGTACACACACTACCCAAACTCGGTCCGGGGACTGAGGTGAGCAGGGCTCGCTTACCTGGACAGTATTTGGATGCTCTGATGGTGCGAATGGCCTGATTGCATCCAAACACCGTTAAAAGTATGTCCTCCTCTTCCAGTGAGAGAGGCTGGATCGAATCAAGGCTGAGGGAGAAAACTTTCTCTCATTAAAGGCATGTAGGGCCCACAACTTAACTAAGAAAGACTCAACCACATGGCAACAGATACGCAATCTAGCTCGCTCGGCCCTGGATTCGACGTAGCCGGCAGTCAAATTCGCTATCGGGAGGCGTTCAACAAGACGCTCTTCGATGAGCTACGCCGTGATCCGGATGTGTTCATCATGGGCGAGGATGTCGCGGGAGGAGCAGGGCGTGAGCACCTCGGAATCATCGACTCCTGGGGAGGTGCGTTCGCCGCCACCAAAGGGCTGATCCAGGAGTTCGGCGCGGAGCGAATTAGGGACACTCCCATCTCCGAGGCCGGGTTCGTCGGTGCTGCGATCGGCGCAGCTCTTACTGGATCTCGGCCGGTGGTCGATCTGATGTACTTCGACTTCATCACCGTGGCATGGGACCAGTTGTTATCTAACGCTGCTAAAAATCGGTACATGTTTGGCGGACAGGGGAAGGTCCCGCTCACACTGTTCGCCCGCTCCGGCGTGGCCGCCGGTTACTCAGCGCAGCACTCCCAGAACTTCTACTCCATAGTTGCCCACATCCCCGGGCTGAAGTGCGTCGTGCCGTCCGACGCCTACACATGTAGGGGGCTTCTGGCGGCAGCAATAAGAGACGATGATCCCGTAATTGTTTGTAACCACAAGAAACTGATTAACATGAGCAGTTTCGTACCTGATGAGTCGTATACGATCGAGTTGGGTAAGGGTCGATATGTCCGCCGAGGCTCGGATGTGACGCTTGTCGGAATGTCCTACACCACCGAGGTGTGCCGACTTGCGGCAGAGCTACTTGCGGAACAGGGAATCGACGCCGAGATTGTCGACATGCTGAGTCTGTCGCCGATCGACGAAGACATCATTCTGGAGTCGGTCACCAAGACCAACCGTATTGTGATCGTTGACGAAGATACACCTCGATGCAACATGGCGACGGACATAGCGGCGCTGGTCGCTGATAAAGCATTCGACAGCCTGGACGCGCCGATCAAGCGTGTGACCGGACCTCACACGCCGGTACCGTACAGCAAGCCGCTGGAAGACGCCTTCGTCCCATCTCCCGAAGACGTAGTCGCAACCACGGTCGCGCTACTGGGCAGGTAGGATCCCGTGTCCGGGCGTTTGCAGTCCTAATTGCGAGCCCCTCTCCCGGAGGGACCGAGAGAGAGGGCTGGGACGGGTGAGGTAAAAGGGTTCCCAACTTTACGCTGATGCTTCGCGTCCCGGTCGTCCCGGTATAGCTGCGAGACGCGCCCGCACTTCTAGACATCAGACTGGGTATCAGAATCCTCAAACTCGCTGATTGGTGAGGCTGGCTACTTCGCTTCTATGACACCTTCGTCATAGCAAGTCGATCACTCAGGTAATCTCTCGAGGTCCACAAGACACGCGATGAAATTTGCAGGACCCGCATGGACGAGCGACCAAAGCAATTTGACTAGTCTGGCGACCAAATCACCTTAATGTTCGACCGTGCAAATTACCGCATCGAACTGTGACATCTTTCGCAGGTCTTTTAACGGGTAAATCCCGGTGCTGTGTCCGTCCGTGAACATAAACGCCATGGCGTAGCGTCCGACCAGCATGTGGTCGATGATCAGAATGTTGGCTGGAACGGTCGACGGAGCCAGGATCTGTCGGCCGGTCATCTCCTCTACACAGCCGGCGCATCCGCACTGGAGCCTCAGATAACGGAACGGGTAGCGGCAGGTCATACCGTCTCCCCACTCGATTACAACGTGCTCGGCATCGATTGAAACGTCTCTCAGGGACAGCTCGTCGGGCACGTAGATTCGGCTCCTTGTTGGGTGAAATATTCTGGGACATTCAGGCTAGCACGGGTGCCCTAATGACCATGACCTCTATTTGTACATCGTCGTCGGACTCGACACGCCCCCTCTGGACTCTTAGGCTGGACCACCTCAAGTAATTACTGGGGTTGACGAAAGGACTGTTGTCAACCCGTCGACGACGACACCCATGTGATCATGAAGGAGACCTTACCGTGACATTGGAGACGATCAGAGTTGGATTGATTGGCGCTGGCGGCAACACTCGGCTTCACCACGCTCCCAAACTGGCGGCCATCGAAGGCGTTGAGGTGGTTGCAGTTGCGAACCGAAGTATTGCCTCATCGGCACGATTTGCTGATGAGTTCGACATCCCAAACCCAGTCGAGAGCTGGATGGACATCATTGACGATGAGTCAATCGATGCCGTTTGCATCGGCACGTGGCCCTACATGCACTCGCTTTTAACGATCGCAGCGCTCGAGTCCGACAAGCATGTACTTGTGGAAGCCCGAATGGCGGCGAACTCCACTGAAGCCCACGCGATGCTGGACGCTTCGAAAGAGCGACCTGACCTCGTAGCCCAGATCGTACCGGCGCCTCACACGCTGGAATTTGACCAGCAGATTGTGGACATGATTTCCGATGGCTACGTTGGAGATCTTATTGGCGTGGACGCCCGGGTTGGTACCGGCACCTTCCCGAACTGGGACTCGGAACTGCACTGGCGGGAACGTCGTGACTTTTCCGGGAACAACATCATGAACATGGGCATCTGGGCCGAGGCCATGATGCGTTGGGTAGGCGACTACGCCTCCGTGACTGCGGTCGGACACACGGTGGTCAAGTACAAATCTGACGCCGACGGCCGACGCCGCTCGACCGGGAATATTCCAGATCACATTGATACTGTCACGGAACTTGCAGCTGGCGGCCAGCTCCACATGCAGGTTTCCAATGTTTCAGGTTTCGGGCCGGAGTCAGATGTCTGGATTCACGGGACCGAGGGCACGATACGGCTGGTGAAGGAGGGCGTATCACTGGCGCTCTACAGCGGACGCAGGGATGACGCTCAGATGAGCAAGGTAGACATTCCGGCGGACAAGGTTGGTGGCTGGCGTGTTGAGGAAGAGTTCATCAACGCGATCCGGGGAATAGAGCCGGTGACCCACACCGACTTCACGACAGGTGTGAAATACATGGAGTGGACCGATGCGGTGGCGCACGCACTCGACCTCGGAGAGAAGGTTGGACTGCCTCTGTCGTAAAGGGTTGAACGCACTAGAATAAATCTAAGAGGCCCGGGAATAATTCCCGGGCCTCTTCGCGTCTTGAAGAAAGGCCTCTCGCCCGGTGAGAGATGGCTGAGAGCCTGTCCTTCCGTCGAAAGATGAGCGAGAAGATCTATTTGGGATAAACGCTATTCAGGACGTCTACGCTAGGAACAACTCCATAAACTCCGGGACCGGCATCGACTCAAGCTTCGTGGCATCTTCCGCGAGTGCCACGACGAGCTCAACACGCTCCGAAGGTAAGCGCGTTCCAAGGTTGTCACGCAGTTTGTCGATTAACCGCGGGATCGCCTCATCTCGCCGGCGGCGGTGTCCCAGCGGGTACTCAACTGCAACCTTGTCGGTGGATGAACCGTCCTTGAACGTGACTTGTATCGCATTCGCTATCGAGCGTTTATCCGGATCGAGATACTCCGATGTGTATCTGGGGTCCTCCACGACCGTCATCACACGCCTCAAGGCGTCCACCCTAGGATTGGACGCTGCCTCATTTTCGTAGTGATCGGCGTTTAGGTCACCGAAGATCAGGCCAATCGCCGTCATGTACTGGATGCAGTGATCACGATCCGCCGGGTTGTCCAGGGGGCCTGACTTGTCGATGATCCTTGCGGCTGATTCCTGTGTTGTGATCGTGATCGTGTCGATCTCGTCTAGCCGGTCCCGAACTTGCGGGTGAAGCACAAAAGCCGCTTCGACCGCAGTCTGACCGTGAAACTCCGCCGGGAAGGCGATCTTGAACAGCACGTTTTCCATCACGTATGAGCCGAGTGGTCGTTGTATAGAAAAGGGTTTGCCGTCGAACCACCGGTCGTAAAAACCCCATCCGGGCGCCGATAAAGCGGTCGGATAGCCCATTTCACCCGTCATCGCCATAAGTGCCAGACGAACGCCGCGACTCGTTGCATCACCAGCCGCCCACGACTTTCGAGAACCGGTGTTCGGGGCGTGCCGATATGTGCGTAGTGTGGCGTCGAGCCAGGCGTTCGACAGAGCGTTGATTACCTGATCCCGATTTCCGCCGAGCAGTCCTGTGATTACGCCGGCCGTGGCGACCTTAACAAGTAGTACATGGTCGATCCCGACCCTGTTAAAGCTATTTTCGAGAGCGAGTACGCCCTGAATTTCGTGTGCCTTGACCATAGCAGTGAGGACGTCGCGCACTGTGAAGGGCTCTACTCCTGTCGCAACTCGTGTACGGGATAGCCAGTCCGTCACGGCCAGAATCCCGCCCAGATTGTCCGAAGGGTGACCCCATTCAGCAGCGAGCCAAGTGTCGTTGAAGTCCAGCCAACGGATCATGCATCCGATGTCGAACGCGCCCTTTACAGGATCGAGCACGAATTCTGTGCCCGGAACACGTGAACCGTTCGGAACTGTGGTCTCGGGGACGTATGGGCCGAGGTGCTTCGTGCACTCTGGGTAATTCAGCGCGAGTAGGCCACAGCCGAGCGTATCGAACAGGTCGTAACTGGCCGTGCTCATCGCCTCCGAGCTGTCTACCAAGTAGTCCAGTACGTAGTCGGCGATATCGGCAAGAAGCTGGTCTGGATCAGGTCGGACGTTGGATATAGACGCAGACAATTCGACTCCTTGGGCGGGACTGATCCAAAGCGGCATCTAGTTTGAATTAGGCCCGTAATGCTAATTACGGATGTGCTTATTATTGATATGTAACGTACTGTATTTGGGATCAAAGCCCGAGTATTTTCGGCACTTCGTCTACGTGATCTATCGTGAAATCGGGTTTCGGGAATCCCCATTTCCACTTACGACCGCGACGCATCCAGGCTGTGGCAAGTCCTGCATTGCTGGCGCCCTGAACATCCATGCGGGGATTGTCGCCCACGAACAGGGTTTCGGACGGTCGTGGGCCTCCCAAACGTCGGAGTGCTTCGTTAAAGATTTCCGGATCCGGCTTTTTATGACCGAACTCCTTAGAGATCACCAGACATTCAGGCTCCGGTTGAATGCCCATGTTGACGAGTTTGACGTGTTGCCATTTGGTCCCATTCGTGACAATGCCCCAGAGGATACCCGCGTCTGCAAGCTTTGCGAGTGTCTCCAGAAGACGCAGTTCTGGTTTATACCCGGGCGCCTGAGTCCGGCGCATCCAGTTTTCGAACCATTGGAACCCGGGTGGAAACGTGCCGCCTTGATCTCCCGGACGGGCAGTGGTGTTCTCACCGGCATTGCGGAGAATGAGGCCGATGTGCTGGAGAAACGGCGGCCAGTCGGCCAACGTCTTGTCCAAATCAAACAGGACAGCTTTTAACTGATGATTAGGCAAAGGCCGCCGCCGTAACAATGCAAATTAGGTTTTATGGTTAAACATGTCATTCTGAGGAACGCCGCCGCAGTCGGCTAATTAAGTCGAAGATTGTTGGTTCTTTTGAGTGGAGTCAGAGGGTAACGTCATTACCTATGGTGAACATTCTCTCCGGCCGCACTTGGGCGCTGGAGGTCGCTTGATCCAAGAGTAAGCCGCCTCCTGTTCTACGTTTGTTGGCTGATACAAAGTGGATCGTCTTGTGTGGTTCGATTTAACTGGTGAACCTTCTGTCGCCATTGCGTTGGGCAAGAAGACAAAAGGTTGGCGACGCGCACGAAAGAAAGGTCGAGTTGATCAGGCGACCAATTCCGGCTGGGAAGACCCGGCGTATGGCTGAGAAATACCGGCGAGATCCTTTGCCCCGATAAATCGAGACTCAGGATGACTTGTTGAAGGGTTGCGCTGCGCCAGCTGTAATAGCTCCCTCTCTAGACGTGACTTGAGTTTTGCGCCTACCTGTCCGCGATTGACACGTAAGGTCGTTCCATCGGACCGGTGTATTCGCCAGCTGGCCGGATGAGTCGGTTGTTTGCTCGTTGCTCGAACACGTGCGCGGACCATCCGGACGCCCGGGCGATCACGAATACCGGGGTGAACATGTCGGTCGGGATGCCCATGTGGTGGTAGGCCACGGCGGAGTAGAAATCCAGGTTCGTGAACATGTTCTTCTCGCGTTTCATTACCTGATCGATCCGCAGCGCCGTTTCGTAAAGCTGCATGCTTTCCCGATCTTCAGATAACTGTCGGGCCCATTCCTGGATCACGCTCGATCGCGGGTCGAAATCTCGGTAAACACGGTGCCCGAACCCCATCACAAGTTCACGGCGTCCCAGCATCCCCATCACCGCCTCTTCCGCTGCATCGGGGGATGCGTGAGCTGACTGGAGCTCCATTGCAGCCTCATTTGCGCCGCCGTGAAGTGGTCCACGTAGGGCTCCTATCCCGGCGACGATCGCGGAGTGCTGGTCGGCCAGCGTGCTGGTGACGATACGGGCCGTAAAGGTTGATGCGTTGAACTCATGCTCGGCGTAAAGGATCAGGGACGAATCGAGCGCGCGACGTGCCAGTTCTGACGGTGCGTTCTGATCTAGAAGTGTCAGGAAATGTTCGGCAATCGTGTCGCCGCCGGCCATCTCATCGATCCGCTTTCCGTCGCGGGAGAAGTGGTACCAGTAAAGAAGCATCGAAGCCATGCTGGAGGTAAGGCGGTCAGCGACCCACGTCTGGCTGCGCTCGCCGCCCTCTGGCTCCATAGTGCCTAGAGCAGAGCATCCGGTTCGGAGGACATCCATTGGGTGAGCGTCTGCAGGGATCTGCTCAAGCACCGTCTTAAGGGCCGCCGGAAGGGCGCGCATTGAGACTAGCTCGGCCTTGTAGTCCGCCAACTGGGATGCGTTCGGCAACTGGTCGTGGATCAGAAGATACGCAACCTCCTCAAACGTCGAGTGCGAAGACAGATCTTCGATCGAGTAGCCGCGGTAAGTGAGGCCATGCCCGGCCTGTCCGACCGTTGAAACCTGTGTCTCACCGACGACGACGCCTGCAAGCCCGCCTGCTCTTGATGCGCTGGTCATTGAGCGTTCCCTTCTGTTGAGTTCGACTCTGCGAACAGAGCGTCTATTTTGTCTTCAAATTGCCTGTAATTTAAAAATTCGTAATACTCATCACGGGTTTGCATATTCGGGATCATGGATGCCTGCGTTCCCTCAGACCGGATGGTCCTGAACACATTTAACGCCGCTGCGTTCATCGCCCGGAAGGCTGACAATGGGTAAAGGGCAATGGCAATGTCCACGCTGGCAAGTTGGTCTCTGGTGAACGCGGGGGTCAGTCCGAACTCCGTCAGGTTGGCCAGTACCGGAATATCTACGGCGTCCGTGAACTTTCGATAATCGTCCAGTTCAGGCATAGCCTCCGGAAACAGCATGTCTGCGCCAGCTTCTTCAACGGCCTTTGCACGCTCGAGCGCTGAATTCATGCCCTCAACCGCGAGGGCGTCGATACGCGCCATTACAACGAAATTCGGATCGGGCTTGGCGTCCACGGCGGCCTTGATGCTGCCCACGTCTCCCTTGGCCAACACGGTGATGA
>JAAZYK010000093.1 GCA_014239685.1 Dehalococcoidia bacterium
GGCGGCGGCGATAGGGCTGCAAGCTCCGGGAGTGCTCGAATCGCTCTCCGGTAGTGTGACTTTGATGGTCGTTCCTGCGGAAGAGTACGTAGAGATCGAATGGCGCAATGAACAGCGTATGGCGGGTCGAATTGAATTCCTGGGTGGCAAGCCCGAATTTGTCCGGCTTGGCGAGCTGGATGATGTAGACATTTGCATGATGACTCACGTCACCACGGAAAACCCACATGAGGGCTTTGGCGTCGGCGGGACCAACACGGGACTAGTCGCCAAGTTCGTCAAATATGTCGGCGTGAAATCGCATGCTGGAGGCGCGCCGCACCTCGGCATTAACGCCCTGAACGCTGCGCATATGGCGATCGCCGGGATTCATGCGCAGCGCGAGACCTACAAGGACGAGGACATGGTAAGAATCCACCCGATTATCACGAGGGGCGGTTCAGTTGTGAACGCCGTGCCGGACGATGTGCGTATGGAGACATTCGTGCGTGGGTCGAGCATTAATGCGATCAGAAGCGCCAATGAAAAAGTGGACCGTGCGTTGCGCGCTGGCGCGCTTGCAGTTGGAGCGACGGTGGAGATTACGACGCTTCCTGGTTATCTACCGCTTGCGCCGGACGAAAATCTGACGTCGCTTCACCGCGCTAACGCCGAGGCGCTGGTCGGGAGCGATCGGGTCCATGAATTCGGGCGACGAGGTGGTTCAACAGACATGGGTGACCTCACCCAGTTGATGCCGGGCATACATCCGTATGTCGGTGGCGCCGTTGGGCGGTCAAACCACGCCGAGGACATGGTCGTGGACGACTATAACCTTGCGGTCCTCGATGCCGGCAAGGCGATGGCTATGACGGTGGTCGATCTTCTGTCCAACGGAGCATCTGAAGGCATTCGGGTGATATCGGAGCACAAACCGGCGATGACAAAGTCCGAATATTTGGTCCTTCAACGGGCATTCCTGAGTGAACGGTCGTACACGGAATGAGCACGGCTAGGGAACTAAACAGGATCGAAGTCAAAGCGGCCGTCCGCCGGGCTATCGAAGGCTCAGCCGATGAAATCATTCGCCTGGCGCGCGATATATATGAACATCCGGAGCCCGGTTTTACGGAAGAACGCACGGCGAAGGTTGTCGCCAAGGCGCTGGCGAAGGCTGGCGTGACACCCGAGACAGGGATAGCCATAACCGGCATGAAGGGCCTAAGAACATTTAACGGCCAAGGTCCGACGGTGGCCGTGATTGGGGAGCTTGACGCCGTGAAAGCGCCGGGACATCCGAGCGCGGACATGACTACCGGGGCGGCGCACGCCTGCGGTCATCATTCGCAGCTTGGCGCGCTTATTGGCACCGCCATCGGCCTCGGCGTTCCTGAAGTTGCCTCCACTCTCTCTGGACGGGCCGCTTTTATAGCGACTCCGGCTGAAGAGTTTATCGATGTAGAGATGCGCTGGGGCTTGCGGGAGGCTGGTCGACTAGGGCTACTATCGGGCAAGCAGGAGATGATCCGGTTAGGCGCGTTCGACGACATTGATATGGCTATGATGGTTCACACCAGCTCGAGCAAATCCCAGCGCCGTTTTATTGTCGGTGGGACCAGCAACGCTCACGTGGTCCACTACGTCAGGTTTCTGGGCAAGGCGGCCCATGCCGGCGGCGCACCTCACCAGGGTGTGAACGCACTGCAGGCGGCGATGTTGGCTCTATCCGCCATTAATACGCAGCGAGAAACCTTCGAGGCCGAGAACCAGACCCGTGTGCACGGGATCATCACGCGGGGCGGCGTAGCAACGAACGCCGTTCCGGCCGAGGTCGTATATGAAGGACGCGTACGAGGCCGGACGATGACGGCGGTGGACAAGATCGCTGCCCAGGTCGAGGACTGCTACCGTGCCGGCGCGCTTGCCATGGGCGCCAGCCTCGAGATCGTCTCGATTCCCGGATATCTACCGCTGGATAACAACAAAGATTTTGCCAGTGTGTTCAGCAAGAACGTGGTCACCGAGTTCGGAGAGGACGCCCTCACTACACAGGCTGATACCGTGAACGCCGGTGGATCGACGGACATGGGAGACCTGTCACAGATAATGCCCGCACTACACCCGTATGTGGCCGCAGCGGAAGGTACCGGTCATGGCATTGACTACGTCATCGCCGACTACCGACGGGCCGTAGTTGATTCGGCTATTTCGATGGCATTGACCGTTGTCGATCTGTTGTCAGATAACGCTGCCGAAGCTCGCATGATTATCGACTCAAACAAGCCCTCAATGACGCGGGCGGAGTACGTCCAGAGCCAGGCCGACAGGCTACGAAAAATCGAATACCGAGGTGGATGAGCCCCGCCAAGCCTAGGTGCCCGTACCTTATTGAACTGCAGTATATGGACTCTACCAGCGGTCGAAGTGTATGACTTCGTCTACCGGGGCTCGGCGTGTTGGTCCGTAGTTGTGCCCCTCTTCGGGGAACCCGAAAGGTAGCAGGGCGACCGTCTGTACGTTCTCCGGCAAGTCGAGAATTTCTCGTACCTTTGTTTCAAATCTGGTGTGGAATGTTGTAAGAACGCTTGCGAGACCGAGACCGCGTGCGGCTAGGAGCATGTTCTGTACCGCCGGGAAGACCGAGGCTCCACGGCCCATCGTCTCCGGAGAGCCGTTGTGGCGCACGCATATGATGATCCATAGTGGCGCTTCCGCTATATGGCTGGCGAGGTGCTCTGCAGAGCTGTAAGAGCGCGCCCCGAGACGACCGGGGTCCTTTGACAAGCCATAACTCTCGTCCCATGCGCGCTTGTAGTAAACGGCGATCTGATCCTTGACGTCCTGATCTTGGATGATGACAAATTCCCAGGGCTGATTGTTTCCGCCGCTGGGCGCTTTTGAAGCTGCTAGAAGAATGCGGTCAAGCATCTCGGATGGGACGGGGTCAGGCTTTATGTAGCGAAGTGCTCGCTGGGTGTCTATGGCCTCAAACAGACCAATCTCATTCGGCATTTTGAACTCCGTTACTACTCAGATGTACCTGAGCGTGATTGGGCCATAGGGCATTCTTGATCGTCATCAAACTATAAGTCTTTCAGAGGTCGAAATTCCTTGGGGGATCACGTTCAGACTCAGTGTCTATGACGTTGATCACTTGCCGAACCGCCTCGTCAAGTTGGTCGTCGTGATTGATGACGCTGATGTCAAACCATTCCGCATCATTTATCTCATTGATGGCCTTTGCACGACGTTCAATAATCGCTTCGGGGGTGTCTGAACCCCGGTCTTCCAGTCGTGCCTGAAGGCTTTGAAGGTCCGGGGGCATGATAAATATCAGGAGTACGTCTTTCACCAACTGTCGGATGCGCGCGGCACCTTGAACATCAACCCGAATCATCACGTGCTGGCCGGCCGTCAAAGCTTCTTTCACCTGCTGCTTGGGAACGCCGTACATGTTGCCGTAGACCTCGGCATGTTCTAAGAGTTCGTTGGAATCGATCAACTTCTGGAAGTGCTCTCGATCAACAAAATAGTGATTCACGCCGTCCACCTCACCCAAGCGCGGCTGACGGGTAGTCGCTGTGATGACGAAGTGGTACGGGTATTTCAGTTCGGCCATACGTTCAAGAATGGCGTCTTTGCCGACGCCAGATGGACCCGACAGGACGACGACCATAGGTTGTTGTTTGCCCTGTATTTTTTTAGGAAAGTTTGGCGCGTCTGAAGTGTCGGTGGAATCCGTCACGCAACGACTCCGGAGAGGGTGTCGAGGTCACGCCAGAAAGTCGGGTACGAAATATTGACTGATTCGGCTCTTTCGATTCCGATTGTTCCATCACTAACCAGCCCGGCGATGGCGAGCGACATCGCAATCCGATGATCGTCAAAGCTGTCAGCGACCGCGCTCTGAATGCGACCAGCGCCGTGGATCGTAAGACCTTCTTCCGCCTCCTCATGTTTCACACCGGCTGATTTGAGCCATGCGACGGTCGCCGAAATGCGGTCTGACTCCTTAACCCGGAGTTCTGCTGCGTCGGTAATGCGTGTTGTGCCCTCGGCCATGGCGGCGGCAACGGCAATCACAGGGATCTCGTCGATCATCAACGGCACGATATCTCCGTCGATATCGACACCCGTCAACCGAGAAGAACGTACCCGGAGATCGGCCACTGGCTCGCCTGCTACATCCCGCTGATTTATCAACTCGATATCCACGCCCATGGCCCGGAGCACTTCAAATATGCCGGTTCGAGTTGGGTTGACTCCGACATTGGACAGCGTGATATCGGCGTCCGGGTGGGCGGCTGCGGCGACAATCCAGAATGCAGCAGACGAGACATCCCCGGGCACCTCAACGTCTGCCGCTGTGAGTTCTGATGCGGAGGTGGTGACGGTCAACCCGTCGACCTCGATGTTTGCGCCCATCCCTTTAAGCATTCGCTCTGTGTGGTCACGAGACACGTCCGGCTGCTTGATGACCGTATTTCCGGTGGCCCTTAAACCAGCCAGAAGCAGACATGATTTCAGTTGAGCGCTGGCGACCGGCATTTCGTACTCGATGCCGTGGAGATTCCCACCATGGAACACGATCGGGGCGAGTTCACCGTCGTTCCGGGCCGAGATCTCGGCGCCCATGGTACGCAGCGGGTTGATGACCCGTCCCATTGGCCTTGACCGTAATGAATCATCGCCAGTGATGACGGTCATCATCGGGCGTCCCGCTAGCAGGCCCGACATAAGGCGTGTGGTCGTGCCACTGTTTCCTGCGTCCAGTATCTCTTTAGGCTCGATCAACCCGTGCATGCCAACGCCGATAATTCGGACCGTATCGCCGCGACCCGCTGCGCTGAGGGAACGTTCGATATCGACGCCCATCGCACGAAAAATGCTGATGGTAGACGTACAGTCGGCCCCACCGGATAGGTTCGTTACCGTCGCCGATCCGTTTGCCAAGGCGTTAAACATCACAGCTCTGTGGGAGATAGATTTATCGCCCGGTATCTCGATAGCGCCGCGAAGGCGTTGTGGTCTGGAAATCTCTCTTGTCATGACTCCAGATTAACCCCACAAAGTCGACTAAATCAGGTGGCTTCGGACCGTTCTTGTCAGTTCCGGCTGTTGGTTTCGTCTTTTTTGTCGCCCCGTTTGCCACGTAGCCGTCCCATTATTCCGCCGCCGAGGAACATCAGGCCGAGAGAATCGGTCATGGATTCGCCATAGTCCCCGGGCATTTCGGTGTCAGGACTGACACCAGCAGTCCAACGGAGACGATGCTCGTATGCTTGCGTCAACAGGGGCTTCAAGGCTCCATCGTCGTTATCATCACCGACTGATGCGAGGGCGTTCCGTAACCCCTTCAACTCCTCAAGGTAAATGTCGAGCCAGTGCAGCATCATCTCCGGGTTGGTTTCGCAGATCCCGTGTGTTGTTTCCGGATCCATCCCGGCGAGCCTTGAAAGATCAGAGAACTCGGCCGATGCAAATTTACTGATCTCTCCCCAGGCTGGGCTTTTAGCCGCTGTTAATACCAGAGCGGAGGACATCAGCAGGGGGCCGTTTGATACGGCAGCAATGTAACTGTCGTGCTCGGAAACGTCGACGAATCGTGGTTTTGCTCCCAGTAGCTCAACAAACTCGACGACCGTTTGCACGCATTTTTCGGGCGCATGAATGGCCGGCATAAGGGGATAGGAGGCATCCACAAACATGTCAGGATGTGCAGATTCCTGTCCGGAGAGGCCAGCACCGGCAAGCGGGTGACCGCCGACGAAACCGATGGAATCGGGGATTTTCTCGTTTGCCCATTCCATCACGCGTGATTTCGTGCTGGCCGTGTCTGTGACGGCGGCGCCGGGTTTGAGCCAACCTACCATGTTGTCCATCAGTACCGGGATTTCCATGACCGGGACCGCAAGGACAACCAGGTCCGCATCCTTTACGGCCTTGTCCAGCCGCCACTCAGCATCGTCGATAGCGCCGATCTTCTTTGCACGGCCCTGAACAGCTGAATTGTGATCAAACCCGACCACCTTTACGTTCTTGCGGGCGGAACGAATGGCCATGCCGATCGAACTGCCGATCAAGCCGAGTCCGATGATAGTTACCTGCATAATGCGATGGTCCTCTGGGTTCTCCGGAAGGCAGCCATGAAGTCCTCGTGAATCGAGTGGAGGATCGGCGTCAAGTAGTCCCTTTGTCCTGCGATATGTCTTGCGGACGATCTGGCCGTGGGGTTTTGTAACCGGATCAGATCGATCCGCTGCCCGGATTCGGGGTAATAAATAGCTTTAAAACTAAGCGAAGAATATCACAGCAATACCTTACTTCTGGGCGCTGACCATCGGTTACGGTGACCTCTCGTCAGGTATACGATGCTCGATCAAAATCGGGTTGCTATTTACACTCTGTAAGGATTGAGATACCGGTTCAGTGTCCAGCCGACAGAGCGTCCCAATCTTCGTCGTCAAGATCGTGATCGTGCTGATGACCGCTCGCCGGAACGCCTGTCTGCGGCATGGTCGCGTCAGAATGATCGCCAGCGCCGCCTCGGTTCTTGCGCGGAGGCAATGCGTCGATGCATTCGCGATATTTCTTGAGATCGCCGTTTGAAGTGGAAGTTAGATCGATCAACAGTGCATCGACAGGCAGGTTTCGTACGATTTCAAGATCCTGAACAGACGGCGGGGTTTCGACTTTGAGGACGAAGTGGCTACCGACAAGCCCAATGGTACTTTCTAGCTCAATCAAACTCGATAACTTCAGCGGCCACAACGCTTTTGGGGGCGTCAGGCAGAGGAAGTCGACGGGAAGAAACTCAAGCGCCCGGGCCACACTTTCGGTCAGGTCCGTGTCTACCTCATAGCCACGCGCCATATCGTCATCGCGGAGGATCGCTGCGGAGTGATCATCGGAAGATGGGACGACGAAGTCACATCCCTTCTCCTTGAGCCGATCCAGTCCATCGAAGTCGATGTCTCCTACAGAAACGCCCCAGATTTGGTCCTTGAGGTCTTTTAGCGGGCTTTCGTCGCTTGCCAGCGCGTCCGCACCGGTAAAAATGATGGCGTCCATGCCTGCCGTCTCGGCGTACTTGTGGGCGTCTTTGGCCGGTGCTGAACCCAGAAGTAACATCGTTGCGGACGTTTTGGTCCTGGGACGCGTCGCAAACCCCATAGGGGCCGGTGTAGCGCGACCGAGGGCGTCAAGTCGGTCGGTCAGTTTAGACACTCGGCGGGTTCCCTTCGTCTTGATTGGAGTCGCTGGACTCGGTTTCTGGCGTATCGTCGTTTGTATTATCGGCTGAAGACCCGGCTTCTTGGCGCAAAAAAGCTTCCAATTCTGCTATCAACGGAGCGGCGTCAGAGCCTTCCGTCACCGTATCGGAGGCGGATTGTTCGTTATCCCAGCGTTCTTCCAGCTCGGCGACGTACTTGGTGACCTCGTCCTGATCAGATAAGGCCTTGGTCAGCCGTCGAGTGAAGTCACCAGCACGGCGTTCAAGCCTTTCGGTATCGATCTGGATCGGGATGACCTCTGTGACCGCTTCAAGCAATGCTCTCGTGACATTCGGGTTCGGCTTGGCCTGAACGTAATGCGGGGAGTGGCCCCAGTAGCTGGCGCTGGGGATACCGGCCGCCGTCATCCGGTCCAAGACGATGGACATTATTCCAGTCGGACCCTGGTAGCTGGATTGTTTAAACGTAAGGTGTTCGAAGCCAGGCCCAATGTTCTTCGTCTGTGATGAACGAGTGACCTTGATGGGACGCGTGTGCGGGACGGCGTCCAGCAGGGCGCCAAGGGTAACGACGAGCTCGACATTGCAGGCTTGTGCGACTTCGCAAATCATCGCCGAGTATGACCGCCACTTAAAGTGAGGCTCCACCCCGCGGAACAACAACAGATCAGGGCCATCTCCGTCCGTGTTCCGCCAAGCGTAAAACTGATTCTCGGGCCATGAGATTATCCGTT
>JAAZYK010000094.1 GCA_014239685.1 Dehalococcoidia bacterium
TTCGCTATCCCGATTGGCGTGGGTACGGCAATTTTCCTTGAAGAGTTTGCTCCGGCGGCGATGGTGACGATCAGGGTTTCGCCAATTGCACGGGACAGCGCCAGTATAAAGGCGGCTACGATCCCAGGAAGAGCTGCCCGAACGACGACCTTAGTGGCGACCTCAAATCTGGTCGCTCCCAGCGCATATGCGGCATCCCTGAGCGGTCGTGGCACGGCCACCATGGCGTCTTCGCTCAAGGTAGACACCATTGGCATGATCATCAGGCCCATCACGATGCCGGCACTGAGGACGTTGAAAATAACCGGAATCGGAAGGAACGACTGAAGTAACGGGGTGACAAACGAAAGTGCAAAGAAGCCGTATACAACGGTCGGAATCCCGGCCAAAACTTCCAGAACAGGTTTAATAATCCGCCGCACCCGATCCGGAGCGTACTCAGAAAGATAGATTGCAGCGCCAAGGCCAAGTGTGAGGGCGACGATGCCAGCGATACCGGCTGCGAGTAAGGTGCCTGCGATGAGAGGCAGGACGCCAAACGCCTGGGGCTCGAATAGTGGCGCCCATTTAGTCCCGGTTATGAACTCCCAGACTGAGACGACCTGGAAGAATCCGTAACTCTCTCTCAAAAGGGTGTAGATGATGCCAACTGTCACCAGCACCGATACGAGTGTGGCTAAAAGAAAAACTCCCACCACAACCCGTTGTTCCATGCGTACCCATCTACGAGCATGCCGGCGGGATTCCACCGATGCCCCAAAGTCGGACTGTTCATATGTCTGCGGTTTTAGAGAAGCCACGAACAGTCCTTCAATTCAGCGGACCTGTGGAGCTTGATACAAGCGCCCTGCCATCCTGGTACATCGCTTCGGGAAGTGGAACGTACCCGACCTCTTGGACCAACGTGGTGGCGTTGTCGAGGTAGAAGTTTACGAATTCCATAACTTCTATTCGTTTCAACGCAGCGATGTTTACGTAGATGAACATAGGGCGCGAAAGGGGCGAGTAGGTACTGTCGTTAATCGTTTCTGACGATGGATAGATACAGCCTCTGCCGGAATCGACGGCGATCAGATTCAACTTTTCTCGGCTAGAAGCGTAAAACGCATAACCGAAGTACCCGAGAGCGTTTTTATCGCCGCCGACGCCGCGAATCAAGACGTTATCATCGGCGCTCGCTGAGTAGTCCGATCGGCTGGCATCCTCTAAATGGATTATCGCCTCGGTGAAGTAGTCAAACGTGCCGGAGTCGGTGTCAGGGCCGTACAGTCGGAACTCGCTATCGGGTAGGCCATCACGCACTTCGCTCCAGCGATTCACTTCACTACCGGGTTCCCATATCGCCCGCAACTCGTTCGTAGTGAGGCATTCTAGAAAGTCATTTGTGGGATTGGTAATGATGGAAATGCCATCAAACCCGACGGCGATCTCGATGAACTCGACGCCGTTCTCTGCGGCGGCGGTGATCTCGATGGGTTTGATGGAGCGTGAGGCGTTTGAAATGTGTGTCTCACCAACCACGAAACGTTTAAAGCCGCCGCCGGTTCCAGACACACCCACCGGTACCTGTACATTCGGGTGGACCTTACGGAACTCTTCGGCTACTGCCTGAGTGATAGGAAACACGGTGCTGGAACCATCGATCTCGATCGTTCCAAACAGTAAAGAATCGGTCGCCAGCAGGCTCGTGTCGGGCTCATTCATTGCGAGCGCGACGATCCCCGCTATCAAGGCGATCCCCAGTCCAAGTGCCAGGTACCGTGTGGGCAAGCCCTACCGTCTCCGAGATGGAGGTTTGTACGCGGGGAAAGTAGTGGAGAGCGAAATACAACTCTCCAATTCCCAGGCACCTGTACTCAGAGGTGCGAATCACGCTTACTATCCGAGAGTAGGTTTAGCGTTTCGCAGTGGATTTGTTAAACGTTTGTTAAACAGCCGATATGTTCGGCGGATATAACTTTAAGACAGTGATTCTGGGTTGATTTCAAAACCTTGCCTGAGCGGAAAAGACACAGTGAACATGGATCCGCTCCCTGGCGCGCTTTCCACTCTCACATCGCCATCGTGGGCCTGAGCAATGTGCTTAACTATCGCTAGGCCGATGCCGGTTCCGCTCCCGCTACGCGAGGCGTCAACTTTGTAGAACCGTTCGAACACATGCGGAACGTACTCGGCCTCGATACCACGACCTGTATCAGTTACCGAGAGGTCTACGCCCTTCGATGTTCTCGTGATATCCACAGTCACAACGTCACCTTCATCAGAGGCGTGCAGTGCATTGGAAACCAGGTTGCTCACAACTTGACTGACCATTTTGCGGTCAGCCGTTATCGCAGGCAGGTCTTCGGTCGAATTTGTTTTGAGATCGATGCCGGAACGCTCAGCGATCGGCCGTAAACGGTCTATCTCTTCTGTCACCACGTCCTCAAGACTGATCGGGGCAAGGTGCATGGGGGCCTGTCCCGTTTCCAGACGGGATAATTCAAGCATCTCTGTGATCATTTCTTCCATGCGCAGAACGTTGTCATTTATACGTTCAAGAAAATCGGTTGCGGCGTCTGGATCGTTCAAGGCACCAAGCTGGAGTGTTTCCGTAGAGGCCCGTATTGCAGCGAGAGGCGTGCGCAGTTCGTGCGAGGCGTTCGATACGAACTCGGTGCGGGTCACATTTACCCGGTGCAATTCGGTCAGATCATTCAACAGGACAAGTGCACGACTCATCGGACGCGCCGATTCATCCATCAGGGCTTCGTTACTGAGGGGAACAGCGACGACGTTAAGAAGTCTCCGGGAGCCGAGGAGTTCGACCTCTCCCTGAGCTGTGGTACGCCCTGTGACACAGTCCGTAATGACCCGAAGCACTTCGTGGTCACGGTTGAGGGTCACCATCCGATCGCCTGCCCGAAACCCTGGTGGGGCGCCAAGCATCTCGATCGCCGCTGGATTCACAAGTTCAACAATGCCGTCCTCGCCCACCAAGAGCACGCCGTCCGTCATCGTGTTCAGGATTGATGACAGACGGATGTGCTCAGAGCCGCCGGCTTCGAGCGCAAACCGAAGTCGCTCTATCAGTTGGTTGAGTGATTCGGAGGCTTCCGAGACTTCTGATGGCCCGCCAATTCCCGCTCGTACCGTGTAGTCCCCGCCAACGGCGCGCTTGCCGACTGCGGCAAGTCGTGTCACACCGCCGGTTAGTCGTGCAGACAGAATCCAGGACGCGCCGCACCCGAGCAATGACACGACCAGGACGACGGCAATCACCGGCGAGTTGGTTGCCGATGCCCCACCGGTGGTTATCCCGACAATCATCGCCGCTGCGACGGTCATTCCCGCAGATACCAGTGCTATACGGAATCTGAGATTGATTGATTTCATCTCGTATTCATCGTCTTCACGGTCGGGTTGATGGAGGTCATGGCTCGAACTTGTATCCGACTCCCCGCGAAGTGACGAGTCGTTTCGGGTTTGACGGCTCTCGCTCGATCTTCATCCTCAGCCACCGGATGTGAACATCCACTGTTCGGGAGTCGCCAAGATAGTCGTAGCCCCACACGTCTGAGAGCAGTGCGTCCCGGGTGTAGGGGCGACCGGGATGGGAGGCCAGATAAACGAGCAGGTCAAACTCCCGGTATCGAAGCTCTACCTGGTCGCCATCTACGGTGACTTGCCTCTTGCCGACGTCGATGGTTAAGCCATCGAACTCCATGATCTCCATCTCATCCTGATGGCTCGAGTTGGACCGGTCCATCTCAATCCGACGCAGAATGGATGCAGCACGCGCGAGGAGTTCGCGCATGCTAAATGGCTTCGTGATGTAGTCGTCCGCGCCCAATTCCAAGCCAACCACCCGGTCAAGCTCGGTATCTCTGGCGGTGAGCATTAATATCGGCACAACGGACCCGCCCTGTCTTAAGGATCGGCATACGTCCAGACCGTTCATGCCCGGCAACATCAGATCCAACAACACCAGGTCCGGGTGGCCATCTCGAGCAAGTTCGAGCCCGTCAATACCATCCTCGGCTGTGACAACGCTGTAGCCCTCTGATACAAGGTTGTAGCGGAGGGCCTCACGGAGTGTTGAATCATCCTCGATGACGACTATTTTGCGGTGCTGTGAAGTCATATACGTGAGGTGACAAGCGCCTTTAACAACGCGGTGGTGAGATTGGCTCCCAGATTTACTCGTAAGTTGCCCATTCCTCAAATGGATAAAGGGGCTTCCTGCGATGAGCATAGTGGAACGTCGAAAGATCCGCAGAGGTGGCTCCGGGCGAGTTTACGAGGATCATCTGCGCGGCTATCGGCTCATAAGCGGGGCGTGGAGACACCACGCCCTTTGCCACCACAATCTTGAACTCCTCAGGATTCACACCCACGGAGTAGTACTGCTCAAGGCTGACGTTGCCGATGCTGGTGGACACAAGAAGGAGCGTCTGGCCGGAGTCGCACTCGACGACGGCACACCTGCCCTGATCGTAGAAGGTCCACCCTGCGTGCAGTGCTCGGTTGTCCTCAAACGCGCCATCCGAAACCCCCTTCACGGTACCCGTGATCGAAACTGGCATTCCGTGCAGACCATCGGTTTTACCGCCCACCTGTAGATTGACCTTTCCCCCTAGACCTACTGTGTCACATGCAGCAACCGCTTCTGGATCGCGAAGAGTTTGAAGGTAGCTGTCGGCTCCTTGCGCGATGGCTTCGATCAGGATAAGCGTCGAGTCACCTGCACTACCGGCACCGATGTTGTCTCCGGCATCTAAAAGCACGATGGGCTCTTCGCCTGCCGCCAGACTGTGTTTGACCGCATCGGCTGGAGTCATCCCGACTCTTTGCGCAAACTCTTTCCTCCGCTCCCATGCGCGTTGCGCCAACCACCGGGCGAGTCGGCTAGCTTCATACTCCGACGACTCGTGCAGCACGTAGCATGCGAACCCCATCTCCACCACGTCAGACCACGGATAGCCTTGTCCGACGCTGGCGTGCAGCACCCCCGGCCGTGCTTGCACCTCTAGAAGGTCCTCGATGATG
This sequence comes from Dehalococcoidia bacterium, assembly GCA_014239685.1. Taxonomy (GTDB): domain Bacteria; phylum Chloroflexota; class Dehalococcoidia; order Lucifugimonadales; family Lucifugimonadaceae. The sequence goes on from JAAZYK010000094.1 coordinate 5,029, forward strand.
CTTTTCATCGGTGGAAAGTTCGTATTCTGGTGCATGATCCCGATGACCATTGGCGGTGTTTCCAGGGCATGTTTAGGGCTGATTTCACCAGAAATCATGCGCATCAGCAAATCGCATGCCTCGTTGGCCCGGGGTACGGCGTCGAGGTGCGGATTCGTGTGATAAATGACCAGCGCATCGGTCTGCTCTGCCATCTGGTCCGACACGTTGGCATGAAGGTCGAGCGTCATCACGACCGGAATGTCGGGCCCGACTAACTCCCGGGTCCGACGGGCGATTTCTCCATCGACGTCCGGGTAACTCTTGGAGACGGCGGCGCCCATCTGGTTGAGAAGGATTCCGTCCCATGGAGCCTGATCGCGTAAACCGACAAGTGCTTCATTGACCAATTGATCGAACGCATCGGCGGTGATCGTTCCGCCCGGATCCGTCGCAGCGAACATGATCGGGACAAGTTCAAACCCCAACCGATCAGCCGCCTCAAAAAACCCTGAGAAAACCGTTCTGGCCCCCCTGTGCATCTCTTCGATGCGCGGCCCGTGCTGAACTCCTTCACGCTGGAGCCCTGAAGTCTGGAAAGACTCGAACGTGGTGGGCCGAGATGAAAATGAGTTTGTCTCGTGGTGAATTCCGAAGGCGGCAATACGTTTCATAGTTCGCAAGAATACCGGGAAGAACGGGGCAAAGCGGGAACTGAATTATTACTCGGGGGTTGAATGGGTTACGAAATGGCTGAGTAAATTCTTTCACGAGGCTAACGACCACCTGTGAATACTACTTGGCCACACTCCGGGCGCGCGGACGTGTTCTCCGAACTAATGCGGACCTCATCCTCGATTCGTTACGGTCACACATTATTAAAAATAATGAATAGCACTAATCGGCGCCGCTTTATGGGTGTATCGATTTATGGCCACCGACATATAAGAATCTGATGCTGGAAACTCTGGGAAGCATCGTCTCTGAGCCCAAGGCGACTTGGTGGTGAGGTGCTTGTTGCGTCACACCACATGCCAGCGCGCGTACGGGACGTCACAGACGGCTTTGTTCCGGGATACACCGCGGATCTGCTGAAACTGGTCCAAGGGAATGTTGATCACGCCACTACCGATCCGAGGTTATACGACGAGCTTGGACGTCGGTCGATGGTAAGGGCTCTCATAGCCAGGAACATGTTCGGTGCAGCTACTGATCATCTCAGGCAGCTGTACTACGCAGCTATTGCGAACGAGGGCACCCGGAAACTGTTTCAGCACCGGGTGGCCCCCCGTTTCGTTTCTTTCTAGCTACTGTATCCGGAGAACGTTGCGACCCTGCGCGGAGAGATGATGTCCCGCACGCCCGCGTTAACCCCGGCCATCGACCATTCGCCTCGGAGCATGCTTGCGGCGTTCTGCCCCGCACGAATTCGTGACAGCGTGGCGGATCGTGTTGATCCTCCGGCTGAGTGCGGTGTGGTGACCACGTTGGACATAGTCCGAAGTGGGTTGTCCGCCGGCGTTGGCTCGGTGGCGAACACGTCAAGGCCTGCGCCGGCGATCTCGCCAGTCTGGAGCGACTTGATCAACGCCTCTTCGTCTTGGACCTTGCCGCGACAGGTGTTGATGAAGAAGGCCGTGCTCTTCATGGCCTTGAATTCGGCTTCGCCGAACAGCTTGTCTGTCTGTTTGTTGTGCGGAACGTGGACGGTTACGTAATCCACCTGACGCAGCAGTTCTAGAAGATCGTGGACCTGCTCCACGTTATGTTCTTTCGCGACCCACGGAGATACCCAGGGGTCGTACACAACGGTCCGCATGCGCCAGCCGGACATCTTTCGGTTAACGGCCTTGCCGATGTTGCCGAAACCAACGATCCCCAACGTCGCTTCGTCGATCGGCGTCCGGCGGGCGAGCATAGCGGCGTCGGTCCAGTTCCCTTCGGTCATAACTCGATCCGAGAACGTAATCTGACGGGCGACATCCAAGATCAGTGCACATGCCTGGTCTGAGACTTCTTCCGCACACATGCCGGCGCCATTTGCCACCATGATTCCGTGTTCGGTCGCAGAATCGACGTCCATGTGGTCGAACCCGTGCGAATACACGATGACGCCTGCGCCCTGCTCCATTTCGCGCAAAACCGGATCCTGCATCGCGTACCCGCGCGCAAGAACGACATCGGCGTCTTTGACGGCCTCGATCGCCTCGCCTTCGCTGTCCGGGTTGACCTGGATGATCTCTACATCCAGACCCTCGAGCTCAGCGCGCTCGTAAGTAAGTGGGTCATCTTCAGCACCCAGAAAGACTACTTTTTGTTTGGCGTCGTTCGTGACCATGAATACTCAGGCTTTCTTTTAAGATTGATCGTCTGATTGAGGGCCTGTCATTAGGGGCGATATGTTGCGCCCACCACCTCAAAGGTTCAAGGGCGAGTTTATGTCGCCGTGACGATGTTGATCGCTCCTTCACCCTCGAGCACACGCTTGATGTTTGCAAATGCGAACTCGGCACGACGCGGGAAGCTTTCGCGGGTGGGTCCAGCAACGTGGCCACTGACAACGATGTTATCCAGCGCAAAAAGTGGGTTGTCGGCGGCGGCGGGTTCAGTCTCGAACACGTCGATACCAGCACCCCAGATTTTGCGAGCCTTTAACGTCTCTACAAGCGCGGCCTGGTCGACCGTCGGGCCACGGCTGGTGTTGATCAGAATCGCTGACTCCTTCATCAGGGCGAGTTCGCGAGTGCTGATGAAGTGGCGGGTGGAGTCCAAAAGCGGTACGTGGACGGTGACGATGTCGGACTCCGACAGAAGCTCGTCCAATGAAACAGGTTTTGCACCATACTTCTGTTCGAGTTCCGGCTTAGCCAGAACGTCGTGATATAGGATGTTGCAGTTGAAACCCGATAGCAGCCGCATC
>JAAZYK010000095.1 GCA_014239685.1 Dehalococcoidia bacterium
TGAACATGATTCCCATCAGCGTGAAGCCGAATAGCACCACCACTAGGAGGCCAAGAACCGTAGGCAGCCACCACTTGGGCGTCGCCAGATTCCCGCGAAGAAGTTCGTGGTTTACGGTGAATTCGTCGAGTATGCGTCGCTGTTGCATTAGTCGGGTTTACCCACCAACTGGACGTGGCTCCGTAGGAACCGTACTGGTTTGGTTATCAGGCGTGACTGTTGGATTTCCCAAAGAGACACCAGCGGAACCAGCCGGGTCACCAACAGAATTGAGAGAAGACCGAGCGCTGGGAGGCCGACCATGATGAACACATCAAACACGTCCGGCCACATGGTGTTCGGCATATCTTGAAGGATGCTGGTTTTTGCAAGTTCAAGATCGTCCGGAACCGCGCTCCAAGACGCTACGTAGATCCTGATGCGATCCAGGAACAACCCAAACAGAATAATAAAGGCCGCAATCGGCGGTCCCCACACGCTGTCCCTGACCTTGTTCCAGATCATGATCCACCATGGAATGATGAACACCAAGAAGAAGACCGTCCAGAACAGATATATGTAGGGACCAGACACGAGCAACTTGATCGTGGCTGAGTCAGAATCAGATCTTCCGTACCAGAACACGATGAAACTGGAGTAGAAGAAGTAGAACCACAATAGTGTCGTGGCAAGCATGAACTTGCCAAGAGACCACATCTGTTCATGGCCTACGTACTTGTTCATTCCTCCCCATCGACGTGCTGCCCAAACACCGATGATGGTGAAGGCGATGCCTGCCTGAAAGGTACTTATCGTGTGGTAGAAGGGAAAGAGTGAGTCCTTCCAACCGGGAACCAGACTCACGGCGAAATCGAGACTGAATGTGAAGTTGGTGTACAGGAGCATCGCAAAGTAGAGTGCGCCTGTGATGCCTATACGCATCTTCAGCCAATCCCACTGCTGCGGACGGCCGTAGAACCCGCGTGCCAGCTTCTTACCCCAGCGCTGTTTCCATCCGGTGCCATGGTCCCGGATGGCAGCGAAGTCCGGGATAGCCATCACGTACGCCATCGCTATCCCAACAAGGGCCAGCGTCAACAGGATTAGGAAATTCCAGAAATGCGGTGCATAACTAGGGGAGTCGAACCATATCGACCTGCGTCGCACATCGTCGCCGAGGACTTCGGAGAATTGGGTTAACGCCGGGAACTTGAACAACAACGGGATCATTAATAGCGCAATGATCGCCGTAACGATGGCGCCAAGCGAAGCTATACGCGCCACTGGCCTTACCCAATCGGCCTTGGCAAGTGCCGGGGCGATAGCCACCATCGGAGCGCCGCCGAAGATGGTCAGCATCCATGCGAGGGTTGCCGCGTAGAAACCCCAATCCTGCCTGCCATCGTCGTTGATGAAGCGGAAGACAATTCCAACAAAGCCGATTACAGACAGTGCCGCAAGCAGCCACATGAATCGCTTCAGACCAGTTCCGGCAACTGTTCTTCCGTCGCCGGCGAGAAGAGCCGTGGATTCTATGTTGGATGGCCGGTGATCCGGAGCGTCCGTTATCAGGCTAGTCGTGGCCACCGTGTGCTCCTCCGGTAGCGTCTACCTGCGCCAGGTAAAGGACGTTTGGGTCGGTATTCAGCGGGTCCAGATGAGTGTACTTTCGGTCGTCTTTTGCCATGATAGAAACACGGCTGTTTTTGTCGTTGTAGTCGCCAAATACAAGGGCGTCGGTCGGGCAAGCGTCAGTGCAAGCCGTTCCGATGTCCCCGTCATGGAGATCATGGCCATCGCGAGCGGCCTCTCGGACGCCGCGTCGAATCCGCTGTACGCAGAAACTGCACTTCTCCATGATTCCACGGCTTCTCACCGTGACATCCGGGTTCAACTGGTTGCGTAGGGAAACCGGCCAGACGGGCTCCCAGTAGTTGAAGAATCGGACATTGTAAGGACAACCGTTTGCGCAGTATCGGGTGCCTACACAGCGGTTGTAGATCTGGACATTCATACCTTCAGTGTTGTGGTACGTGGCAAACACCGGGCATACGGGCTCGCACGGCGCGTTTTCGCAGTGCTGGCACATTATCGGGATAAACCGCGCCTTCACATCTGGGAAGTCGCCATACCAGTAGCGTTCTACCCGAATCCAAGCGAAGGTTCGCTTTTGCCTGTATATGTCTTCCGTCGAGAGGGGAATGTTGTTTTCAGCCTGACATGCCATGACGCACGCCTGACATCCGGTGCAACGGTCGACGTCAACGACCATGCCCCATTTGTGACTGGAAACCCTCTCTGCAGCTGTAACCATTTACGTTCGAAACCCTCAGCTACTCTTCGTTCGAGATGAAACGGAGATGAAGTTCGTGATTGTGTTCCTTGGCCTCGTGAGCGGTTTGACCCGGCTCGACGATAAGGATTGGAACCCCGTGTTCGGCGGGACGGATAATGTCCTTCGCATCCCCCTCGAATTTCGGGAATTCTTTCTTGCCACCGGACTTGCTCACAACCGCCCGCGTTGCGGCCCATGCTAAAGCACCGGTCTCTGATTCTTTCTTGTCGACAAGAATGTTCAAAACATTCTCACCTCGGTCTTCGGCGTACCGTCCGCCGGTTTCTTCTTTGCGGCCCTGGCCGATCGGTATAGCAATTACGTCAGGCGAAATTCCGGGATGCGGGTACGCCTGGACGGTTATTTCGCCGACCGTGGTACGGACATTGACCCACTGGCCTTCACTGATGCCCAACTCTTTGGCTTTGTCGAAATTAATCTCCGCCCACGTTGACCACGCCACTGTAGTGATTGGGTCTGGAGTGGACTGAGCCCATGGTGTTGAGGCGTTCCGACCGTCAAGAAGAGACTGGTGGGCGAAGGGCACGAGCGTGAACACGTGTCCTTCGACGCCCTCTTCGATTTCGGATAGTCCCGGTCCCGCCGCGTTGGCGATCGGGGACGAAATGTTAGTCGGTGAACCGGTGGTTTCCGTGGCGTTCACGTCCCACCACCCGCCGCGCTGAAGAACGCCATTCATGAAGAGACGGGCGTCTCCGGCGGTTACGGACCCGCGACCGTCGGAGAAAATATCTGCGACCGTATCCTCGACGAACTCTTTTACGCTGTTCACTGGTACCCGTGATCCAGATGCCTGTATCAGGGTGTCAAGGAAGTTGCGGCTGTCATACAGCCGTGCTCTTGTCTCTCCGTCCAACGGAGCGTTGACGACGGGCTGCCGAATACCGACTACCTCGTATCCTGGCGCCGGTTCCGGCACGTCGAGTCCCCAGTTCTCAAGATAGGAATTTTCCGGAAGGATCAGGTTGGCGTGTGTGGAACTTTCGTCCAAAACACTTGTGAAAGCGACAACGTTGTCGACGTTATCCAACGCCCCGCCGGCGTCCACGGATCGAGGTAGGCCGTGGACGAGGTCAGCGCCCCGCAATATCACGGTTTTAACATTGCCTGCGCGCCATTGGGAGAGTTCTTTCTCCCAGGCTTCAAATGATGCACCGGTCGCTGAATCCGGCAGACCCTGTGATCCGGCAGGGTTGAACTGAATTCCACCCGCTTTGCCGACAGTTCCGGCAAGAATGTTCAGTGCATAGATAGCGGTCAGGTTGAACACGCCGTTTGTCTGTGCTCCGGCCGAACCACCGCCAAATGCGATGCTCGGGCCTTCGCCGGCGAACTTGTGCGCCGCATCGTTGATGCGTTCCACGGACACGCCGATCTTTTCAGCGACAAGCTCGGGGGCCCAGTTATCGAGTGCACCCTCGGGAATGTTGGCGGTGTAAGCAGCGATATTGGCGTCTGGAACCAGCTTTTCTTTGACGATGACATTGGCGATGCTGATCGCGAGGTCACCCTCATATCCAGGGTTCACCGTCAGCCATCGGTCGGCCGCGGCTGCGGTGATCGACATGCGCGATTCGGCGTGCATCATGAAGCCGCGGTGATCGCCGCCCCGGAACTCGCCGTACTTCGTGCTGTAGCGAACCGGCGAGAGCCAGGTCCCCAACCAGTCTCCACCAAATGAAAGCACGGTGTGTGCGTTGGCGATATCAAATTCTGGAATACGGTTCTGGTTGAACACCGTTTTGATCGCCTGGTGAAGAACACCCTGTTCAAGTGGGTCAAAGAACATCAGGCGGCCGTTGAAGGCCGATGCCACGTCTCCCGCAATCCTGGCGTCTCCGCCACGGATCGGGTTTGTGACGACGGCAAGGTTGCCGTCTGCGTCAGTCATCCACTGTGCCAGAAGGTCACTGGCCTCGTCCCATGAGATTGGAATAAGAGGCTGGCCAGCTGCCCGGCGTCGCATTGGTCCCTCCACACGATCCGGGTGGTAAAGCGCCTGCAACTCAAAATCTGAGTGCACTGCGTGCTTACCGACGTTGATCGGGTAGTCAGGATTTCCGGCGATTTTTTTTGCCCGGCCTTCCATAACACGAACGATGACGCCAAGTCCGGAGTCATCCGTCGTCGCAAACCAACTGTCAATGCCAGTTACAAGGTCTTCAGGCAAATCGAGCGGAGCTTCGACAAGTAATTCATCCGAAGGGACGCCACACGCGGTAAAAATCACGGCTCCTACAGTGGAGCCGCCCGCGAGGGTCATGAATTCCCGTCTGGAGAGCTTCATGGGATTCGGGTCGCCATCTCTTCCTTGTGTTAGTTCCGAAATTTTCGTGTCCCAGAAAATCCTGTAGACACGGTCCGATAGTTCTTTTTAAAAGTGACAGGTTGCGCAGTCGGTTGGTGCGTCGTGCTTCCGATGGCAGTCGACGCACTGTCCCATCTTCAACGGTTCTACTTGCGCAACCTGTTCCTGTGCCTTGATGTCACCGTGGCATGTAGAGCAGGTGACGGACGCTACAACGGAGCCGTCCATCTGCGTACCGGCGAGGATCGCTGCCTCGTCCCGGTTAGCAATTACATCGGTGTTGCCTGCCGCCGTCAAAAACCGTATGTGTGGCTCATGTACGAAGCGGACATGGTCGGGCAAGCGGTGAACCCGCTTCCATTGGATCGGCCCGGGATCTTCTCCCAGTCCGATGGTCCTCAGCAGAGTCAGTGGTTCACTGTCAGTTGCACCGATCACCCGGTGGCAGGTGACACATGTTTCCACCGGCGGGATGCCGGCGGCGTTCATACTCGTGACCGTGCGATGGCAGAAGGTGCAGTCCACGCCGATACCCGTGAGTTGGTTGCCATCGGCGTCCAACTTCGGGCTGCCGTCTGTATTTACAAGAGGCTCGCTACCGGCGTGCGCCGTGTGGGGAAATGCAATTGGTTGCACAGGGCTCTGGTCGAAACCTAAAACCGGCAATGGGTTACCGAACCACGCCGTGACAATGAATACCATCACGAACCCCATCACGGCGGTGACCCCAAGACCACCGAGCGCGAGTACAGGGATAAGGACCTTGACCCATGCGGGCCGGCCAGTTTCTGTATTAGGTTGCTGGTTCAGTGTCTTTTCACCACTCGCAGTAAGCTGCGACTCTTAAGTAAGGTTGGCCGGTATAAGCGGCCGGTCGTTAATCACGCGTTTTTGAAAACACCCTTGGCGTTACTGGTACCACCTTGGGTAAATGTCCTCGATCCAGCCTCGGCTGATATCAATAATGAAGTAAGCATTGATGAGGGCGATGACAATCGCGATAGTTCCGATGACGTAGAGGAAAGGACGAAATCGCGACGCAGTTCGGGAGAAAGTGCCACTATCGACGGCCGATGGGATGATCGCATGTGCGAACCCGAGCGATATAGCAGCTGTGGTCATCAACAGAAGATTGATCCACAGAAGCTTTAGGGCAAGTCCGTTATCCGACCAATCGCCTTGTAGAAGTGGGGCGGGGTCCGGCATCGGTTTCGGCGGTCCATCCTGTTGATTCACCCGGCGCAATCGTCTGGCCGGGTGGGTTGGTGACGGTGCAAAAAGTACGTTTGGATCGAGACGGAATTTACGCCTCGCCAAACGACCTGTGAAAACTATCATTTGCGGGATTCGCGGTCAAGAGACAATTATCCCTTATGTACCCAACATTCGGGTATTTCTTTCTGAGACGCACGGGATTAATTGCCGGGATCGGCTGGGCCGATACAAAGTGAATCCTTGCGGGTGACATCTCCTCGATCCTATAATTCCTTGAGTCGATTAATCGTTCAGAGTATCCTCCGTTTCTTCCTTCTTCCAAGGCGCCTCCAGGGCGTCTAAGCGAGAATACTGTGGGAATTCCACACGGCCGCACACACAGGACAAGGTGAAGTAGTTGCAAGAGCGGACCAAGTCGCAACCAAAAGGCGTGACACGGCGCAGCTTTGTCGGCCTCGCGGCCGCGGGCATAGCCGGTGCTATAGCGGTCGCTGCGGCTGGAAGTAAGAATCCGATCGGCCGGGTATTTGGCAAGAAACGAACCATAGGATCCATTTCTGAAGGCGGCTCGATGTTCACGCCGCGTGATCCACAACCCTGACCATCGCCTCGGAATCAATAATCAGAACGCCCCGGCACGACCGGGGCGTTCTTGCGTTCAGGCTTGCGGGCAGGCGCCGGTTCTCACTCTATCTCGATATCTCGGATCGCTGCCTTGGGATCAAGCAGCATGAACGGTTCCCCCCATTGATCTGCCGCCGAGAGTGACCAGACGCCGGAGTCTTCCGGCTTGATCCGAAGCCCAAAATCGCCCCCCGCTACGAGGAGAGAGACGGCGGCTCCGGAATCCGTGACCTGAACTAGTGTCAACGCGCACGGACTTCCGTCGTTGTCACTGGACCAACCGACGATCAAGTGCCCGCCTTTCTTTCCTGGTACTCCCGATATCCACAGTTCATTCACCTCACGTTCAGACGTCCGAGTCTCAAACGTCTGCATCGGGTGGTAAGCGCAATTTGGGCTTTCCTCGACGTCTATGTAGATGCGTCCCATTCAGGTGTAACCCCCTGTTGTTCTGAAGTACACGGGTTGAGGCGGTATGCCAGTTTTCCATTTAGGAAGCGTCTGGAGGTGCTTCTGAGGGTGCCGTCGCCCCTTAAGAGGCCCGTCCCGGATTCTATAGCCGTATGCGCTCCTGTATCGCGTGCCTCGGTCCTGCGAACTAACTAGGTCGTTGTACGGGCGTGGATGGCACGGCCGCAAAAGTGGGAACGAACATAGAGTTCGTTATCACGCTCCCGATGCTAGGATGCGCCGCATCGCGTATCACGTTCGTACTAATTGAGTGCGTGACCCGTATACCTACAAATGTCGAACTCCTCACGAGTTCCCGGACACTAGGCAGTGCCCGTACTGACCCTCCTTGATCTGTTGTGATGGTTGATACGGGCGGAGACTGAGATGGAGATCACTCCCGAAAAGTTGCGCTGGATATACACCACCATGTATCGCATCCGGCGGTTCGAAGAGGTGTTGTTGGAGCAAACCGTGTTGGGTAAATCGATGGGTGTCGCCCACACATCGGATGGCGAAGAGGCCGGACCAACCGGGATCTGCGCCCATCTCACTGATACCGACTGGATAGGCAGTACTCACCGAGGCCATGGCCACTGCATCGCAAAAGGTGTCGATACGGCGGGGATGATGGCTGAAATATTCGGCAAGTACACCGGTCTTTGTAAAGGTAAGGGCGGATCGATGCACATCGCGGATTTCACAAAAGGAATGCTCGGGGCAAACGGCATCGTTGGGGCTGGGATACCGCTGGCCGTGGGTGCGGCTCTTAGCGCCAAACTCAAGGGAGATGGCACCGTCGGCGTCAGTTTTTTTGGAGACGGCGCGACTGGAGAAGGCACCATACATGAGAGCATGAATCTCGCTTCCGTGTGGAAGTTGCCGGTGATCTTCGTGTGCGAGAACAACAAGTACGGCATGGGGACCAGCACGGCGCGCGGCTCGTACGACACGGACTACTACTCCCGCGGCGCCTACAT
>JAAZYK010000096.1 GCA_014239685.1 Dehalococcoidia bacterium
TGTGAATTTGGGGAAACCAGGCCTGGAACATTGCCAAGTCCGTCACGGTGATATGTATGAACTGCCGTTCGACGACGCCTCACAGGACGCTGTCGTATTCCACCAGGTGTTGCACTACGCGGAGGATCCGGCTTCCGCCATCGCAGAGGCATCGCGGGTGTTGCGCCAGAGCGGACGTCTTGTGGTGATCGACTTTGCCCCTCACACACAGGATATCCTCATCGAGGATCATGCTCACCACAGGCTCGGACTGGCTGATGAGGAGGTATCCACATGGTGTGAATTCGCTGGCTTACGGTCTGAGATGACCAGTTCTCTGACAGGCGATCCTTTGACGGTGAACGTCTGGCTCGCTTCACACACGGCTTCAGCTTCGTCGGAAATCGGAACGGCACTGAATGAGATGACCAGGCTGCCAGTTGACCTCTAGTTCCCGCAGCCTGCCGTCGGTGTCGTTCGAATTCTTTCCGCCGCGCACACCTCACGCAGCACGAACTCTTTGGAGATCTTTCAAACGTCTTGAACCGTACGGACCTCGCTTCACGTCGGTAACTTACGGCGCCGGCGGCAGCACTCGCGAGCGTACCCATCAGATCGTCCGCAGAATGCTTGAAGAGAGTGATATTCCACCCGCCGCGCACTTGACCTGTGTCGGCGCATCGCGCGACGAGGTTGACGAGGTGGCGCGTGACTACTGGGCATCCGGGATCAGGCACATCGTGGCTCTACGAGGCGACCCCCCCGCTGGGAAGGATCGCTACGAACCGCACCCACATGGCTACCATTACGCATCTGATCTGATCGCCGGTCTTAAACGCGTGGCGGATTTCGAGATCACCGCGGCCGCCTATCCCGAGCCTCACCCAGAGTCAATTAGCGCGAAGACGGATCTGGACAACCTGAAGCGGAAGATCGACGCCGGTGCCACAAGAGCGATCACGCAGTTTTTCTTCCAGCCAGAGTTATATCTCCGTTTTATGGACCGAGCACGCGCTGCCGGAATTACAGTCCCGATCGTCCCAGGCGTAATGCCGGTCGTGGATATCGTGAGTACGAGTCGGTTTGCCAGACGCTCTGGAACCAGCGTGCCAGATTGGCTCGTGGCACGGTTTGGGCGCGCGGGGAACGGGACGCAGGCCCGCTTAAGCGTAGCGGTCAGCGTTGCAACAGAGTTCACGCACCGGTTGATGCTTGAGGGTGTGGATGAGCTACATTTCTACACGCTCAACCGCGCCGCCGTTGTCGCACGGACCTGCGAAAATCTGGGCATCGTCCCGGCCGACGCGACGGTAGTCGATTAGATCGTAATCTACGCCCATAATCCAGGCTGGCAGACATTAGGATGAAAAATGGCTGTAATCACAAATCGTTTCCTTTGTAACCGTGGCCGCATATGAACACGCCGACCGGTGCATTTCGCGCTACCCTGTAGCGCCAACACCGCGGGCATCGGCATCAATAAGTAGATCCAAAAGGAACGTGACTTGAGCAAAGTTCTGATTACCGACTACACGTGGCCGAACATAGACGCCGAGACGGCAATCCTGAAGGCGGCCGGCATTGAACCGGTGGTTGCGCCGGACTCGTCTGTGGAAACTCTGACTAGGCTTGCCGCCGATGTGGACGCCATCATGTTCTGCTTCGCCCAGGTCCCGGCGTCCGTGCTCCAGAACGCACCAAACTGCAAGGTGGCATCACGCTATGGCATTGGGGTCGACAACCTAGATATCGCCGCCTGCACCGAGCTGGGTATCGTCGTGACAAATATCCCGGACTACTGCATAGACGAAGTGGCCGATCACGTGATGGCGATGGCGCTTTCGTTCAACCGCAAGATCGTAAAACACAGCTCGATGGTCAAATCGTCTGGCTGGGGTTCCGTATCTCTTACAGACACGATGCACCGACTACGAGACAAGACGATAGGCATCGCCGGGATGGGTCGCATTGGCCGCGCTGTGGCCGATCGCGCACGGGTCTTCGGTATGACAATCCTTGCGCACGACCCGTTTATTGAGCAGTCAGAGGCTCCAGATGGTGTCCAGATAACATCAATCGATTCGATGTTGAAGGAGTCAGATTTCGTGACCCTCCACGCACCACTAATCCCGGAAACTACGGGAATGATCGGTGCCGATGAGCTACGATTGATGAAGAACGACGCATTCTTGATCAACGCCGCCCGTGGACCTTTGATCGACGAGTCTGCGCTGGTGAAAGCGTTGGGGAATGGCGAGATCGGAGGAGCAGGATTGGACGTGCTGGAGGACACAGCACCGCCGGACGATCACCCGCTGTACGCCTTCGACAACGTCATCATCACACCGCACACGGCGTTCTTTTCACAGGCTTCCACCATCGAGCTTGAAGAGCGAACGGCCCGCGAAGTTGTACGGGTGCTGAGCGGCGAGATGCCAGAGATCGTGATCAACCCGGAAGTGCTAGGTAAGACTCGAGCAGGCATCTAAGTCATATAAGGACTTTATTTAGGGCCCCGCGAGGCTTTTGTTCAGGACGGTCCTATTCTGCAGCCAGATCTTTAGACAGGATCAATCGGGCTTAACAAACCAACTACTTCAGCAATCGATCAAGCGCGAACAACGACAAATCGTGCCTTGATTCGCCGTCCAGTAACAGTTCTGCGAACGACTCCCCGAGCGCCGACGCCATCTTGAAGCCGTGCCCGGAACAGGGGCTACCGATCAATACAGAAGCGTTTCCTGGGTGGAAACCGATCAGGTAGTGCTGATCCGGTGTGTTCGTATACATGCACACCTCTGATCGGATCACCCGGCCCGAGGCGTACGGCATCATGCGAGATAACTGTTTACGGAGCATTTCTTCGTCCATATCCGAAACTTCATCCCGGTCCAAGAAGTCGGGGTCTACAATCCTGCCATCATGGTGGCGGGCGATTTTGACACCGTCTCCAAGATTAGGAAAACCGTAAAAGGCGTGCCCCGACTCGTACTCCCATATGTAGATCGGACAGTGATCCGGGTCGAAAAGGTCCGGGTTTAAAGCTGGTTCGAACCAGAATAGAACCTGACGCTCTATCTCGACCGGCAGTGCCAACTCCGGAACAAGCCCCGGCATCCATGCCCCTGCGGTAATCAACAACTGGCCTGCGCTGACATCACCACGGTCCGTATGTACTGTCACACCGTCGCCGTCTTTCACCCAGCCAGAAACCTGCGTCCCGTAACGAAACTCTGCACCGAACCTGACACCGCCTCTTAGATGGGCGGAGATACACTTCTCCGGAAACAGTATCCCGGACCTATCCTCATGTACGGCGGCGAACTCGTCAGGCGCGTTGAACTGTGGCCATCGTTTACGAACCTCATCCGCATCCAACACCTCGTGCTCCAGCCCGTGTAGACCCGCAGATCGTATTGCACCAGAAACGGTCTCGCCCGCCGGCTCTCCGAGCATCAACCCACCCGTCTGTTGCAAAAGCGTCTCGCCGGTTTCCTCCGCAAGTTCATCCCATAGTTCGTATGCGCGTTGAACAATCGGTACGTACGCGGGCGACTCGTGATAAGCCTCGCGAATGATGCGCGTATCCCCATGGGAAGACCCCATGGTGTGTGGTGGCGTAAAACGGTCAAACCCAATCACACTTGCTCCGCGTTTCGCAAGTTGATAGGCGGCGGCAGAGCCCATGGCTCCCAGGCCAATGATGGCAACGTCGTAACTGATCATTTCGTTCCAAATAACCTGTCTAACGTTGTTGAATCGAGCTCCTGGAGTGATTCCACACGCATGTCCGCAGCGGAAAGATCGGCATCGAGCGTCATCTCACTGGGAGCGGCGATGCAATACATACCCGCTGCCTTCGCGGATACCACCCCCGCCGTAGAATCTTCCACTGCGAGACACGTCTTCGGGGCCACTCCAAGCAACTTTGCTCCTGCCAGATAGGGATCTGGCAACGGTTTATGGTCGTCTACGTCATCTATCGTGATCATTCCTGCGAAAAATTGCATCAGGTCAAAACGCTTGAAAACGCTATCGATGTACCAACGATCTCCAGACGTCACCAGAGCACACGGCAGCCCTCTATCGGAAAGCTGGATCAGCAACTCGCGCACACCGTCTCGCAACTGAAGTTCTGTCGCGATCAATTCCCTGAACAGGTCTTGCCTTGCTTGCAGCACGATCTCCGGGTCAGGAATCCCGTGGGCTTCAGAGAGCTCGAACATCGTGCCTCTGACGGTCCGGCCGATGTAGTTCGCCTTCTTGTCTTCATAGGTGAATTCCACACCGTGCGCGGCCATAACGCGGCGATCCGCCTCGTAATGGATCGGCTCCGAATCGGCAATGACGCCATCCATGTCAAAGCAGACGGCTTGCAATCGACGTCTTGAACCACCGTTGTCAAAAGAGGTCACTCTTAGACCGGATGGACGATCGACTCGAGCTCTTCGCCCCGAGCCAACCTGGAGACGTTTGCCATTGCAAAGTCGGTAGACCTAATCCCTGACTCTACTGAGAGGCTGGCCAGGTGCGGTGTCACGACAACGTTGTCCATGGTCAACAAAGGGTTGTCCTTGGGAGTCGGTTCCTGCTCCAGAACGTCGAGCCCAGCGCCGAATATCTGGCCGGATTGCAGTGCAGTCGTAAGGGCCGCTTCATCAACTACAGGGCCGCGACAGGCGTTGATCAAGATGGCGGTCGACTTCATCATCGCGAGTTCGCGCGTGCTGATCATGTGGTGTGTGGAGCGGTCCAGCGGGACGTGGAGAGTGATCAAGTCGGACGTGCTCAGCAGTTCGTCCAACTCGACACGTCGCGCCCTAGTCTCTTTTTCAACCTCTTCCGAAATCGAAATAACATCCGAGTAAACGATCTCACATTCCCAGCCGCGCAACCGACGCGCCACCCGGGATCCGATCCGACCCAGACCCACGATGCCGACCGTCTTGCCGACAAGGTTGTGATATTCGCCTTCTTCACCAGTCACACCCGCCATCCACGTTCCGGCTCGGGTGCTCGTCAGCTGTAAGTTCATCTTGCGGTAGACCGAGATCATGAGGGCGACAGCGTGCTCGGAAACCGCCACGGAGTTGCCGCCACCGTTATTGGCAACTAGAACACCGCTTTCTCCAAGAGCCGTCTTGTCCAAATAATCGGTCCCGGCCGAGGTTGTCTGGACAAGACGTAGGTTAGGCAACTTGAGGGCCAGTTCCGTCGTTATTGCTCGGGGTCCTGCCGGTATTACGGCGATGGCGTCTTTGGCATTTTCAAGGACTGCGGCGTCGCCAGACGCGTTGTCTATCCAACGAACCTCGACCGATCCCCCATGCTGGCCAGCGAGCATTTCATATCGCTCTACAACAGCCTGGGTGCGCGAATCGTTCGGTCCGATTATGGCTACCAGAGGCAGGGCCATGGAAAGAATCTCCTCATAAAGAGTTGTGAAGCTCGGTTGCGGTATGTGTTTTCGTTACCTGACCATATAAGGCAGGCGGATTATAGCTCCGAGATGGGCCGTTGTATCGATCTGACTGATACCCTCGAGACCTCAGGGTGTCGCGCACCCTATAATCCGCGTTCTCGGGCTTAATCCCGAGTCTTTCGAGGCTTACTACGAGGTTTATCAGCGACCCAGAAGGATCATATGACGAACGCCTACGACTCCTCCACTATCAGCGCTGCCGCCGTCGTCGAAGCCCTTCACGAACATGAAATCACCCACGCCGTCTGGCTCCCGGACAGCGAGACCAACTTCATGCACGTCCTGCTGGCTGATGATGACTCGATCAGTCTCATTCCGGTGTGTCGTGAGGGTGAAACCATGGCAATCGCAGCCGGGCTCTGGGTCGGCGGGAAGAAGCCGGTTGTGATGATCCAGAACACCGGCGTGTTTGAGTCCGGAGATTCCATACGTGGGATGTCTCTCGACACCAGCATGCCGCTCGTACTGATGGTCGGCTACCGAGGCTGGACTCGGCACGGCGCTACACCGGACTCCGCTGCTCGATTTATCGAGCCGATCCTGGACGCTTACGGAATCCGTTACTACCTGGTGGAAGAGAGCGAAGACATGGAGCGCATCTCAATGGCGTTCACCGAAGCCGAAGAAACGAACAGGCCTGTGGCGCTACTGATGGGAAGAGAGTTCGGCGAGTAAATTCGAGCGATCTCCCCTAGCGACAGAAGTGCTGACATCCACACGAAGAGCACGATCTTCTACGACTATGCGCCTCAAGACGGCGACCACTTTGGTGAAGGCCTCCGGGAACGAAACGGTGATAAAACACCAGAAGTCCTCGCTACGATGGGTTAGGTCCGTGTACCAGCAGATTGTGTGTTCCGTGCCCAGTGACAAACGGACCCACGGATGTTGCCCGTACGGTTAGGGTGACCTAGTAATCTGAAATTAATCGACTCGTTACCCCTCCGGTGAAATTGTTTGCTGCGCAGCACGTTCCAACTAATTGACGGTATCGGACCCGAAAGGGAGTCTGAACTGTGGGGCGGAGGTGTCACCACCTGGGACCAGCTCGCTGCGACCCAACCGCAGTACAAAGAGATACTCCAACAGGCTGAGCAACGGCTGGATGACGGGAACGCCCGCTACTTTCAAGACATCCTCGGATCCCGAGAGTGCTGGCGGCTTTACGCCGACTTCCAAAAGACCACTGCGTTTCTGGACATAGAGACGACCGGCCTGTCGCCTGAGGACTCCTACGTAACGATGGTCGGCATCATCGACTACACAGGTTTTACGGCATTCGTCCGGGGCGAGAATCTGGACGAGCTGCCGGAAGCCCTTGAGAAATACTCGCTGTTCGTCAGCTATAACGGCCTATCGTTCGACATGCCGTTCTTGAATAAGGAGTTTGGTCGGTTCGCAGTGGATGGCCACGACTCGCTGTTCGCGCATTCGGCACATCTCGATCTCCGATACCCGTTACGAAGACTCGGGTTCAAAGGAGGACTCAAGAAGATCGAGCAGGCGACTGATCTTGGACGGCCGAGCGCTTTGTCCGGGTTGAGCGGTTACGACGCGGTGCGGCTCTGGAAAATGGCGAATGACGGCGAGCCGGAAGCGCTAACGACGCTTATTCGTTACAACGCAGAGGACGTGGCATCTCTCCCGCGACTGACCGAGATGGTGGTTGACGAAATGGCGTACGGAACTCCACTTTGCGCCACCATGCCACCAACTTTCCCGGAGTACGACACCCATCTCCTGCCATACGATTTTCGGCTGGTTAAATACCTAACTAGAAGCGCCAGATCCCGGTATTGAGTGTGGCGATCCTTTTAGACGGGAATTTAGTATTGCTTCCGTCGGCCGGGTTAATTCTTCTGACGCGATGCTACACTCGCCTCCTAGACCATTGAGCCGAATCCGGCCCGGTGCCCCACCGGACGAGTGACAAATTAGGAGTGAGGCGCGCCGATATGGACAGCCTCGAATTCACCGAACGCCCTGAATTGCGGCGAACAATCATGTTGACCGCATTTGCCGGTTGGCCTGACGCGTCCGAAGCTGCAACACGAGCAATTAGATTTTTAGCCGACCAGATCTCGGCAATAAAGTTCGCATCGATCGATCCAGAAGATTTTTACAACTTTGTCCAGCAGGGCGCCAAGGGTAACGACGAGCTCGACATTGCAGGCTTGTGCGACT
>JAAZYK010000097.1 GCA_014239685.1 Dehalococcoidia bacterium
GATGGCGAATCAGATGTCCACCTGATCAGCCATTTTGTGGACCCCTCTGCCCCGGATAAGACAGAGTGGTCTCGATCCGCTTCGTGATCTCTCGGGCGAGCACGGCGCATGCGGCATCGTCAACGATATCCGGCTGAACCATGACCCGGACTTCACGTCCGGCTTGAATCGCAAAGCAACGTTCCACACCTTCAAAGCCGCGGGCAGCATCCTCAAGTTCCTGCATCCTCTGCACGTAGCGCTCGAGCGTGTCACGTCTCGCCCCGGGGCGCGCTGCGCTGATGGCGTCGGCCGCGGCCACGATAAAGGCCTCCGGGGTCGTCATCTCAGAGTCGTGGTGTTGGCGAATCGGGTCAGCGATCTGATCCGAAACGTTGTACTTCAGGACCAGGTCTGCGCCGATCTCGGCGTGTGGGCCTTCAACCTCGTGGGTGAGGGCCTTGCCGATGTCGTGCAGGAATCCTGCGACCTTCGCACGTTCAACATTTGCACCGATCTCCGCCGCCATCATCCCCGCCAATAGGGACACTTCGACAGAGTGCCTGAGCACGTTCTCACCGTAGCTGTATCGGAACTTGAGTCGACCCGCTATTTTTACCAATTCAGGGTGCAACCCCTTTACGTTGGCATCAAATAGCGCCTCTTCGCCCGCCTTCTGGACGACCTCGTCGACCTCTCGGCGCGCTTTTGCCACCTGCTCTTCAACCCGAGCCGGGTGTATCCGGCCGTCCTGGATCAGTATCCCGAGGGCGATACGTGCGACTTCACGACGTATCGGATCGAAACATGAGATTGTGACCGCACCTGGCGTTTCGTCGATTATCAAGTCGACGCCCGTGGCTGCTTCTATGGCACGGATATTTCGGCCTTCCCGGCCGATGAGCCGCCCCTTCATATCGTCATTTGGTAAGGGGACAGAAGACAACGAGCTGTCAGAAACAACACTGGACGCCAGACGTTGTATAGCGCCTGCAAGAATGTTGCGGGCGAGATTTTCAGAGCGTTCCCGTGCTTCGACTTCCGCGTCGCGGTAGCGTCGTGCAAGATCGAACTCGATAACCTCTTCGGCGCGGGCCATCTGCATCTGACGTGCGTCATTTGCGGAAAGTCCAGAGATCTCCTCCAGCCGCTCAGCTTCCCGTTCTGAGATCTCCTCTAGTCTGGCCAGCTCTTTGTTTCGGACGTCTTCAAAGTCCGTACGTTCGGTCTCAAGTTGTTCCTGGAGTCTTTCCAGGCCTGTGTTCTGTTCATCCAGAGCGCCAGACCGTTTGTCCAACGTCTCCTCGCGCTGCTCAGCGCGCCGTTCAAGTCTTTGTATTTCCTGCCGTTCGGCTCGTATTCCCGCTTCTGCAGCGGCCCTGGTCTTATTTCCTTCTTCTTTGGCTTCGAGCAGTATTTCCCTGCTCCGTGCATCAGCTCGGCGAATCTGTTGTTCTGCCGCCGCCCGTGCAGCTTCTTGCCGCCGGGAGTTCAGTGCGCTACGGAGGTAGGTAATACCACCTGCCAGTGCGCTTACCAGTAGAGCCGTTATTACGGCAGTCAGGGCGAGGTCCATGAGTACCTCCTCGACCGTCCTGCCTGGGGTTGACGAGCCGTTTTTTGAGGTAGGCTCGCCGACATTTCCAGTAGGCTCATACTAGGGTGGCCCTAATTGCCAGTCAACACGACACACGGTCCCGGATAGAACTCTTGGGCATGTTGATTGTCATGAGAGAGCACTTATTTCAACCTCACCGATGCTACTCAGCAGCCTCTGGAGGGCAATCCTGTTCTGATGGACGACTACTCGACTACATACGAAGAGAAGCTGGAAGCGCCCCAATGGCTGCGCTGGGTTTTACTTGCCGCGCCATTGCTGACAATCTCATCTATCGGAGTCCGGATAGGTGCCGGTACTGCCGGAGGCGCTGATGGTTCGTTTGCATGGATCGCCGCTGTCGTGTCCACTGCTGCATTTCTGTTTGCATATTTTAATTTCTTGACGCTCCGTACGAACGTCTCTAACGGAAAATTCACCTTCAGTTATGGGATGGTCCGCCACAGTGTCGTTATCGATCAGATCGAGTCGATAGAGGTCGGCGGGTACCGATGGGCGCGATATGGCGGATGGGGTTACAGCAGAGGGCCGCTGGGGCGCAGGGCGTGGAGCATGCCGGGCGTTTCGGCGGGCGTTATGGTCGTACTTCAGGAGTCAGGTAAGCGACGAGAGTATTTCGTGTCGTCACACGCGCCGTTGAGGTTGGAAGCGGCGATTCAGGCCGGAATGATTTCGCGTAACGACAACGCGTAGGGGCGTTGCTTACTTCGCCTGAGGGTATTGCCGTATGCCCAGGCGGCATCTCTGTTTTCAAATCAACTGAATGCAACCTTATCCCCCGCACGCCTGCTTCACTTGCTCCCTCTTCCCCAAGCGGGAAAGGGATCAGTTTGATTTTGTACAAGGGCCCTGAATTACTGGTCGTAATCCCCAAGACGCGACCCGGGATCGTACGCCGCATCTTCAAACGGGTATAGCGGTATTCGGCGTCGCTCATAAGTGAAATTTTCGAGATCTGCCGTTGTGACGCCGGGGGTGTTTACGAGGATCACTTCTGCGGCGATGGGCTGGTATGCCGGGCGGGGCGAGACGACGCCCTTGGCGACGATCACTCGATAATTCTCCGGCCGGATTCCGATGTGATACATCTGCTCTCGGCTGGTGTTGCCGCTCCGACGACCTGTGAGAAGAATGGTGTGATCGTCGGTGGTATCCAGTCGAATACACGTTCCTGCCGAGAAGTATCGATAGCCACCGTGGATCGGGCGTGTCTCCTCGAAATCGCCGTCGGAGATGGCCCGTACCTGGCCCGTTACCAGAACCGGTTCGCCATGCATATCGTCCGTCTTGCCGCCCACTTCAAACGTCATCTCAGCGCCGACGCCCGCTGCAACACAGGCTTCAACAGCCTCCGGATCGTATAGCGACAACAACATCCCCTTCACGCCCATCTGTTTCGCCTGGGCCAGGATGAATGTGGAGTCCGCAGACGAGCCGGCGCCGATATTGTCGCCGACATCCATTAGGACGATGGGGCCTAAGTGGGAGTGCTCACTATCCGCCACCGGCGCCGACAGGGCGCTACCGTCTTCAGGCACGAAATTCATCACGCCTTCCGGCTTGGGACCTACGTACAGGTCTTCGGCCGTCGTCAGTGCGTCGATGATACTCGGAACGGGCACGTTCAGCTCAACACGCTGATCCCATGCGCGAGCGGCCATCCACTTAGCGGCCTCGCCGGCTGCCACCAGATCATCGTCCGCTATGGCGATAAAGCTCATGCCCATCTCTGCGACATCGGCGTACGGGTACCCTTCGGCGACGCTGGTGTCCAGGATTCCGGGTCGTTCGTTGGCGGCTATGGCGTCATCCACAAGCCCCTTCATCGGCTCCTCGCCAGTGAATTGCCGCACAATATTGACGAGCACCGGGGGCGTCTCGATCCACTGGACCGGCTTTGTCTTCCCCAACGCAGCGTCATAGATCAGATCGGCGGTCTTACGGCCTCGGATGCGCGTGTCAAGGTGAGGATTGGTGCGCCAGACAACACACACCGTTGTCCGCTCTATCAAGTCGCGCGAGATGTTGGAGTGCATGTCGAGCGTGATACCCAGAGGGATATCCGGACCAACGATTTCACGTATAGCGCGGGTAAACTCGGCGTCCATGTCCGGAAACTCTTCAGAGACCGCCGCGCCGTGATTCGCGATCAGGACAGCGTCCCAAGGGCCTTGGTCGCGCAACATTCCCAACATCTCGTCTGAGATCCTGTCGTATGCGTCTTTCGTTATGGTCCCAATCGGTCCCGTACGGGCGAACATCAACGGGACGAGGTCAAAGCCCAATTCTCTGGACGCCTCTAAATAACCGGCAATCGTGTAGTTCGAGTCCCCATGGCGCTCGATGATCTCTGCGCCGCGAAGCAGCTCGACCTCCACAAACTTATCGTACTCAGCAGGCACCCTCGAGAAGGTGTTGGTCTCATGGGAAATGCCTAGGGTGGCGATGCGCATTTAGTGTCCTGTCGGAGCTTGATGAGATGTCAGGTTTACTTGGAATTTGTGGTGACGTCGTTGATTAGGTTTATGTCACGTCCACGTCGTAGACGTTTGCCCGCAATGTGGTGCTGATGTGAAGCCAGGGTCAACAGCCGACCCTAGTTGTCAATATGACTTCGCCGATACGTTGAACAGCTCTGCTTAGGACCGGTCACCGAACGTCACAGATTACCCGTTATACGCGTGCTTTTCTGCGGCCGATTCGTTGAGATCACAGCCCCATCCAGGGCCATCCGGAATTGTCATGTAGCCGTCTTTGAGCTCGGGCACGGCGGTCGTCAGGTCATCACGCCAAGGTGACGAATCGATATCCGTCTCCATGATGCGCACGTTCGGCACCATCGCTGTGAACTGGAGGCTCTGGAACGTTGCCAGGTGTGACGTGTAGTTGTGCGGAGCGATGTTCATCTCGTACAACTCGGCGAGGTCAGCAACTTTTTTAGCCTGGCTGAAACCCTGCCACGGCACGTCTATCTTGACTGTATCCATCGCCCGGAGATCGAAGAAGCGCTTGTATTCACGTACTCCTAGAAGTTGCTCCCCAGTGCAGATGGGAGTGCGTGTCGACGACCTGATCTCGGCCAGCGGCTCCGGCTCGAATCTATCAAACTCCAGCCACATCAGATTGTATGGTTCAAGCGCCTGAGCAAGCCTGATCGCGGCTTCCGTCTTGAACTCGTAGTGGATGTCGAGCGCGATGCCGACTTTTGGCCCGGCGGCTTCCCTCATAACGGAGATCTGCTGGACTGCGTGGTCGATTAAGTCCTGGTCGGCGTTCTGATCGAAATCGCCAGCGAACACATCTCTCATTCTTCGGGAAGGATCGCCCGGGAAAATGATGTTTGATTTGAACGCGCTAAACCCGGCATCGGTGGCTTCCCTTACACAATCAGCGACATCATCCCAGGTTCGGAGTGGAGCGACGCCTAACTCTCCCGCCCGTTGCGCCCGGTAGGAAGCTAGGTGAGACCAGTAAACCTTCTGGCGCTTCCTGAAGGGCCCGCCAAGAAGCTCGTATACGGGCTTCCCGGCCTCCTTGCCCTTGATGTCCCAGAGGGCCAACTCGATACCGGCGATCGCCATCGATGTAGCACCACCGGAGACCTGCGCCGTCTTGCGATACATGTCGAGATAGTGGCGCTCCACCGCGGCCGGGTCTTTCCCAATGAGGGTTGCGCCGATATCCTCAACCAGCCCAACCTGTCCCTTCGGATACGAGCCGGAGCCGAACTGACTGTAACCCGTGATCCCAGCGTCTGTGCGGACGATGCCGAAGAGCCAGGGTCCGCCGCCACCGGTGTCTACAACTCGGGTTTCAATTGCGGTAATTTTCATGTGGAATTATCCGTTCGTTGGTTATTGGCGAAAGACCGTAGGGGGTCTGATGATCACCCTAAACGTTTATTGAACTAGGGTCGTCTAACCTGTATATGCGTATTTTTTCAGGGCCGCTTCGTCCAGATCACATCCCCACCCAGGCCCCTGCGGGATAGCCATGAAGCCGTCTTTTATGTCAGGAAGTACGGTCGTCAGCTCGTCACGCCACGGCGCTGCGTCCACGTCCGATTCCATGATCCTGACATTCGATACCGAGGCGGTCAGGTTCAGGCTCTGGAAGCTGGACAGGTGTGATCCATAGTTGTGCGGGGCGATGTTCAAGTCGTAAATCTCGGCGAGGTCCGCCACCTTCTTGGATTGCGAGAACCCTTGCCACTGCACATCCACCTTCACTGTGTCCATTGCGTGACGCTTGAAGTAAGGCTGGTACTGTCGCACCCCTAGGAGCTGCTCTCCTGAGCAGATAGGCGTCGTGGTCGATGCCTTCAGCTGGGCAAGCGCCTGCGAGTCCTGGTTGTCGATCTCCAGCCACATCAAGTCATGGGCCTCAAGCTCGCGTGCGATGCGAATGGCGCCTTCCGTCTTGAAGTTGTAGTTGATATCCAGCGCTATGCCGATATCCGAACCAACGGCCGACCGCATCGCACCGATCTGCCTTTCGACGTGATGGACCAGTTCCGTGGTCGCGTTCTGATCGTCAGATTGGAAAAATCCCTGGTTGATGGAGCTCGATTTTTCGCCATGGAAGATGATGTTGGTCTTGAAAGCCGTGTAACCGCGGTCAACCGCTTCTACTGCGCAATCAGCAACATCTTCCAGCGTTACGAGCGGTGAGCCGCCGTAGAACTCGGCGTTACCAGCGCGATACGTTGCAAGATGTGACCAATAGACGCGTTGCCTATCCCGGTGCGGGCCACCGACGAGTTGGTGAACCGGCACGCCGTAGCGCTTGCCCTTGATGTCCCAGAGGGCAAGCTCGATTCCTGCAATCGCCATCGCGTTGGCGCCGCCGGACATCGAGCGTGTTTGCCGGTACATGTCCATGTAAAACTTTTCGACCGGGTCCGGGTCTTTACCGATAAGCCAGCCGGACAGATCTTGAATGATCCCAGGAAGGCCCGTCGCGAGCTTGCCCTCACCGAACTGGCTGTACCCGGTGATGCCCTCATCCGTACGCACGGCACAGAAGAGCCATGCTCCCCAACCGCCGGACTTGACTGCAAAGGTATCGATTGCGGTGATCTTCATGTGATGTTGTCCAATTGGAGGTTGGTAGTAGGGGCGTATGGCAATACAACCTCTTCCTGTTCCACCATGAGCGTATTGCCATACGCGTCTTTTCTAACCCTTGAATTCGTACTTCTTCGCTGCGGCTTCATCCAGTTCGGTGCCCCATCCGGGAGTAGTCGGTATGGTCATGAAACCATCCTTGATTTCCGGGAGGTTTGTGGTGATCTCGTCGCGCCATGGCGCCGAGTCCACGTCCGATTCCATGATGCGCACGTTAGATACGGCGGCGGTCAGGTTCAGGCTCTGGAACGAGGACAGGTGGGAGTTGTAGTTGTGCGGAGCAATGTTCATCTCGTACACCTCCGCCAACTCCGCGACCTTCTTAGCCTGAGAGAAGCCCTGCCACTGCACATCCACCTTGACGGTGTCCATCGCGTGCTTCCGGAAGTAGGGCTGGTACTGGCGCAGACCAAGAAGCTGCTCGCCCGTTGTGATCGGAGTACGCTGCTGCATCTTGAGTTGTAGAAGAGCGTCCGGGTCCTGGTTGTCGATCTCCATCCAGTACAACTCGTATTCCTCAAGCGCCCGGCCGATAGCTATCGCACCCTCTGTTTTGAAGTTGTAGTTGATGTCTAAGAGGATATCTATATCCGGGCCAACAGCTTCGCGCATCGCACCGATTTGCCTCTTGGTATGCCTGACAAGGTCGGTCGGAGCGTTCTGGTCGTTAGACCCGGCAAACATGTTGCCAATCATCGACGGGTTCTCCCCCGGGAAGATGATATTGGTCTTAAACGCCGTGTAACCGGCGTCCACGGCCTCTCGCGCGCAGTCGGCCAAGTCA
>JAAZYK010000098.1:0-3221 GCA_014239685.1 Dehalococcoidia bacterium
GGTTCCGTTGCCCTCGTTGAAGAGTGCCTGAAGCACCTGTTGGAGTTGAGCGCTAATCTGAAGCGGGACACCCATCTGCTGCGCGGTGTCCATCACGTTGTTGATGTCTTTCAGGTGAAGCTCGATTCGGAATCCAGCCTGGAAATTGCGCTCGAACATCATCGGCGCCTTGGCGTTCATAACGTTTGAGCCGGCGAGCCCACCCTTGATGGCATTGAACACGGTCTCCGGGTTTAGACCAGCCTTGCTCGTAAGCACGAGCGCCTCGGCAAGTCCGTTAATGTTGGCGGCAACACAGATTTGGTTGGCGAGTTTTGTGAAGCCACCTGCGCCCACCTCTCCACACAACACAGCGGATGCGCCTGTTGCTTCGAATATAGGCGCCGCCCGATCGAACGCCGTCTGGGTTCCACCGACCATGATGGCCAACGTCCCGGCGATCGCTCCGGGCTCTCCGCCAGATACCGGGGCGTCAAGGAAGTCGATGCCGGCTTCCGCCAGCTCTTTGCCGATCTTCTGTGAGACAAGCGGCGCTATGGAACTCATGTCCACTACGAGCTGTCCCTTGTCCGCTGCCTCGATAATCCCGTTTTCGCCAAGCGCGACTGTCGTCGATTGTGGTGAGTTCTGGACCATCACGACGGTGATATCTGACTTGGAAGCGACGTCGGCGGGTGATGTGCCGAGGACGGCGCCGTCTGTTACCAGCTCTTCTACAGGCTCTGGGAAAAGGTCATATACGACTACTTCATGACCCGCGGTCATTAGATTTCGGGCCATGGGCTTTCCCATGATGCCTAGCCCGATAACGCCAATTCGTTCCTTGTCGGCCATTTCTTTCTCCAAGCAGTGATTTCTCAGGGATGTTTGTTATTTCAGGAAGAGAACTAGTCGTCTTTCCAGAATCGCTCTTCTTCGACCTGGTACCCGGCGTTGCCTAGACGATCTTTTACGTCTTCGATCATCTGGGGGTTGCCGCATGCGTAGACGATGGTGTCTTCCGGCTTTAGTCCGTACTTGTCTATGTACTTCTCGGTCAGAGAGTTGACCCGACCTGTCTCGCCCGTCCACCCGGCGTTTTTCTCTTCGTTCGGCCTGCTGACCGTCGGAACGAAGTGAATGTTGTCGTGCTCACTTGCCAGCTTCGTAAGCTCTTCGTCATAGCCGAATTCGTCACCGTAACTGGCGCCTTCGAGTATGTAGAAGTTAAATTCACCCGGCGATTGCATTTCGGATTCGTCGTCCTGTCCTGCAATCGTTTCCAGGTGGTACCTCAGGATACTCACGTATGGAACAACACCGGTCACGGTGGCGATGAACAGGTGGTTCTTCACCGTTGGCTTGAGGACGAAAACTCCCTTGGCGCGTGGGCGAAGGGTGACGGTATCTCCTACCTTGAGATCGTCGAGGAGCGGGGTCAGCACGCCGTCCGGCGGCGGGACCAGTTCAATGAAGAGTTCAATTTCTTTCTCGCGCGGTGATGACACGATGGAGTAGGCGCGTTCGACTCCGTCTACACCGATGGTGCAGTACTGGCCGGGCTTGAACATGAAGCCTTGTTCAGGCTTTAGCCAGAGGCGCCACAGTTCCTCGGTAAGGTCCTCACGGCGGGTAATCGTCGCTGTAGTGAACCGACCACGAGGGGTGGCAGGTGATTTCGTTGGCTGGGTCATCGGTCCTCCCCGAGACTGTGCATTCGGAACTCGTTTATTGGCATTCCCGGTCTCCCAGAGAGTGCCAAGGTGACCCCAAAACGTCGCGGATCGACGCTGAAGCGTTCATATCCTACCGCCTGCCGTAAGCACCGCGCCTGCTATTTCCTGAAGAAGATGGCCACAACGATGGTGGAACGCGCACAATCCGTATGAAGAATTCATGCCGCGTTGTTCCGGGGCGAGTGTAAGATCGGCACCACAATTACGAATTCAGGAATCACGACGACCGTCCAAGGCCGCCGTTTGTCGAGCCCCGTTAATTGTGTTTCTGAATACACAGGGGACGGTTAGACCGAGGTAGGCAAGATGGTGAGCACAGGCCCCGCTTACAGCGTGACGATCCGAGCTGAGTACGACAACTTGCCCGGGATGTTGGGCAAAATAACGACATGCATCGGGGAGTCCGGGGGAGATATGGCGGGGATCGACGTGATCTCCGCAACTGACTCCAAGATGGTCCGGGACCTTACCGTCTACGCATCTGGGATTGAGCACACACAGAAGATCATCGACTCTGTAGGCGAAACCGAAGGGGTCGAAATCCGTAGTGTTTCCGACGCCACCTTCCTGTTCCATCTCGGAGGCAAGATCGAGATGCGCAGCAAGGTTCCGGCGAAAACCCGCGAGGACATGTCAAAGGCCTACACGCCGGGCGTGGCACGGGTCTGCATGGCCATTCACGAAGACCCCGAAGCTGTCTGGGCGCTTACCGGGAAGGCGAACACCGTCGCCATCGTGACGGACGGAAGCGCCGTTCTTGGCCTCGGCGATATCGGTCCAGCGGCTTCGATGCCGGTCATGGAGGGCAAAGCCCTTCTATTTAAAGAACTTTCCGGCGTGGATGCCTGGCCCATATGCCTGGATACGCAGGACGTCGACGAGATCGTGGCCATCGTCAAGGCGATTGCTCCCGGTTTTGGCGGTGTAAACCTGGAGGATATCTCCGCTCCCCGCTGCTTTGAAATTGAAGAGCGTTTGAAGGCAGAGCTGGACATTCCCGTTTTTCACGACGACCAGCACGGTACCGCAGTCGTGATGCTCGCCGGGTTGATCAACGCCTTGGCGGTCACAGGGCGAACCCCCGAGAGCATTAAGGTCGCCCTGCTGGGTGTTGGTGCTTCAGGCACAGCCTGCGCCAAAATTATGATGAGTCACGGCGTTAAGAACATCATTGGATTTGACCGGCAGGGTGCGCTGACTCAAGATCGAGACTATTCCGATAACCGGTTCAAGCAGTGGTTTGCCGATAATACCAACCCGAACAATGAGGGCGGTTCGATAGGCGAAGTGCTTAAGGGCGCAGACGTGTTTCTCGGACTTTCAGGCCCTGGACTGGTGACCAAGGAAGAGATAGCAGGCATGGCCGACAACGCCATTGTGTTTGCGCTCGCGAACCCTACGCCGGAAATAGCGCCGGAAGAGTTGCCGGAAAACATCATGGTGATGGCGACCGGCCGGTCTGATTACCCGAACCAGGTCAACAATTCGCTGGGCTTCCCGGGATTG
>JAAZYK010000098.1:3231-7400 GCA_014239685.1 Dehalococcoidia bacterium
ATTGTTCCGAGGGATATTTGACGTGCGTGCGTCCGAAATTAACGACGATATGAAGCTTGCGGCCGCACGAGCGCTGGCGTCTGTCATTCCTGAGGACAGTCTCGGACCAGACTTCGTGATTCCCAGCGTATTCGACGCCAACGTTGTGGATCGCGTTGCCGCCGCCACGTCGCAGGCGGCCATAGATAGCGGAGTTGCACGACGAACCAGTCGTTCATCAGAGGACGATGCCGAAAGCTACACAAGCTTCCGCCTGCGATAGGTTTTCGAGTTAAGCCGTGACTGATTCGCCAGACGTTGTAATAGTTGGCGGGGGCGTTGTTGGTTGTGCCGCAGCGTACTTCCTGACGCGTGACGGTTATTCCGTAACACTGATTGAGCGTGACTCGGTCGCCAGCCACGCATCGGGGTTTGCATACGGCGGGCTATCTCCGATTGTCGGCATAGTCGAAGACGATCCTGTGTTGCCACTGTCAGAAGCCTCTGAAGCGATACACGGCGAGCTGGCGAAAAGGCTTCCGGCTGAGAGCGGTGTCGAGTATGAGTACCGCCGGAAGACGTCTCTGACACTTGCAATGAATCCTGCACAGGTGGACGAACTACGTGAGGCGCATGATTGGCTTACAAAGTATTACGAGGGCGTGGTCGAGTGGCACGACGAGACGTCTGTACATGCACTGGAGCCAAGGGTAGGTCCATCTGTGAGTGCCGGCCTGCTGGCGGACCGTTCTGCCGAGGTCGAGCCGTATAAATTCACGCTGGCCCTATGGCAGGCGGCGGAGCGCGCCGGCGCCGTGATGCGGAACGCAGAGGTGACCGGGGTGACCCGGGTGGCCGGTAATATCTCGGGAGTTGTGCTGGGGACTGGTGAGGTGATTGAGGGAGGTGCATTTGTGCTGGCAGCCGGCCCATGGATGGGCAAGGCAACCGAGTGGCTAGGCATCGACATGCCGATTTCTCCACTCAAAGGACAGATCCTTCGTTTGAAGGCTCCCGGGGATCCGCTGTCGGTGTCACTCTCCTGGTCACACAACTACGCGACGACAAAGTTGGACGGATTGCTCTGGTGTGGAACTACCGAGGAGCGCGTTGGTTTCGATGAGACGCCGACCGCTTACGGTCGGGACACGATCATGTCGTCCGTCGTTGAGACACTGCCTTATCTGGCAGACGCCGAGCTCGTGCACCACACAGCCTGCTTACGTCCGGTTGCTCCCGACGGTCTTCCTGTCGTCGGACCAGCGCCCAATAACGCCGGTGTCTTTATAGCATCTGGAACCGGGCGCAAAGGTATATTTCTGGGTCCGGCAATGGCGAAGGTGGTGGCCGAGATGGTCGCGGGAAAGACGCCGAGCATAGATGTGAGCGCTCTGTCACCGACCCGGTTTTCGGGCATCCGGTGAGACGACTGTTGCGGCGGTTGCGGCTTGTGGCTCCCGCGCGTAAGGCGATCCAGACCGAGAATATATCTGGTGCTCTCGACCCCTCCATGAAAGTGGATTCACCTGAACGTGTGGCCGAGCTGTATAGGTTTGTAAGGTCGACTTTGGCACGGTATGAGCCAGGTATGGATCCGTTATCACCAATCCGGGTATCCCGACGGATGACTCGAACTCTGGGGAGTTACAGGCCAGATAAGCGCCAGATCGCTGTTAGCTCACGGCTTCTGGCGTTTGGAGAGCAGTCTCATGTCGAGACGGTGCTCTTGCACGAGACTGCGCATGCGATCACGCATCACAGGAACGCGAAGGCCAGTTCGCACGGCCGATTGTTTAAGTCGGTCTGTCGGGAACTCGGAATCGAGCCGAATCGGTTTGTGAATGTGCCAATACGAGAATGGAGCTCGCGAAGGCGCTACGTCTTCACGTGCGCCGTCTGTGGGGAATCGCTGGTGCGAAAACGGCTGCTTCGGATAGCACGCTGTGAATGCGGGGCACGGCTTGAGGTGCAGCGCGTTGCGCGCGTGGCGGTAGACGTCGGTGGACGTGTGGTGCGGGTGGAGGGGTACACGAGCCCGCGTGGGGGTTAGGGAAGTGAGTTAGTGCTCGGTAGTGTTCTGAGACCCTCAGAGGAGCAGATTGGTGCATTAATGCACTTGGCCTTTGTCACTTTTTAAATGGCAACTCCTGCCTCCCGCCCTATTCCATTGGGAGAAGCGTCCTGTTCCGTCTTACATTTCCACCTTCAGAATTCGTTATACCGGGTAGCCGCGCAATTGCCTTGGTGCTAACATTTACATGACAACCGAGTGTTCCGGCGTGCTGCGTCGGGACGACCGGTGACCTTTAACTCAGTCCAGAGAGGCTGGCAAGGACACCCGGTACCGCAGCTTCCTTCGCCCGAGGGCGGAACGCGATAGCTGTGAGCGCCAACCCTCGCCGCCTGGCACTGGACCAGGAATGACGAGGGTTTTTTTGTGTCTCCAGGACATCAGGATAATTCTGAAGCGGGCAGGTTGATCATGTCGCCAGATCAACTCCGCCGTGCACTGGTCCGCATTTCCCACGAGATTTTGGAGCAAAACGAAGATCCGGTTGCTATCGTCGGGCTGCACAGCCGTGGCGTCGAACTGGCACGTCGGATCTCCGATTTGATCACCTCGATCGAGGGCGTAGAGACCGATTTTGGAACGCTTGATCCTCGGCTTTACAGGGACGACTCAGACTCGGCATCAATCAAACCGGTCGTCCCGAGCGAGATCACGTTCCCAGTCGATGACCGTTCGGTCGTGCTAGTGGACGACGTTCTGTACACAGGTCGCACCATCAGGGCCGCCCTCGATGCAATTCGCGATTTTGGACGACCAAGCTCGATCCAGTTGGCGGTGCTGGTTGATCGCGGGCACAGGGAACTTCCGATCAGGGCCGATTATGTCGGCAAGAACGTTCCGACGGCGCGAGGTGAAGACGTGCGGGTGATGTTGGAGGAGGTAGACGGTACTGACGGTGTCACGCTACTTCGTCAGCGTGAGGCAACTGCTAAAGGTGGAGGGCAAAGGTAAATATGGCACGCACACGCGCTGCGACAACGACGCCGGAACGTCCTCGCGGTCAATCTGGCAACCGGGAGAACGAGGCGACCCAGCCGACACGTGTGGCTCACCGCAAGCCTGGTGAGGCACGCCCCAACCAGCCTCCCATGTTCGGTGGGCTGTCCGGATCCAGAAGAAATGTCCTGGACTTGGACGACTTCTCAAAGGAAGAGATCGAGCACATCCTTCAGTCGGCTGACGGAATGAACGAAGTGCTATCCAGAGACGTTCGGAAAACTCCAACGTTGCGGGGCAAGACGATACTGACGCTGTTTTTTGAGAACAGCACACGTACGCGGGTGTCATTTGAACAGGCTGGAAAAGTTCTTGGTGCGGACGTTATTAACGTGTCGGCCTCGGCAAGCAGTGTGTCCAAGGGCGAGTCACTCTTGAACACGGTACGCACGCTTGAGGCGATGAAGATCGACGTGTTGGTTATGCGGCACCCACACTCCGGCGCTCCCTATTACGTGGCATCGAAAATCGATGCCGCTGTTGTCAACGCGGGCGATGGCACACACGCTCATCCGACTCAGTCGCTTCTCGACCTTTACACGATGCGCCGGCACCTTGGCGACATCGAAGGGAAGAAGGTGACGATTATCGGGGACCTCCACTTCTCCCGAGTGGCACGCTCCGACGTCTGGGGGTTGCGGAAGATGGGCGCCGAGGTAACCGTCTGCGGACCGCCGACGTTGCTGCCCTATGGATTGAGGCCCGGGACAGAACAGGCCGATAGCGCTGCATTTACCGGGATCAATGTGGTGGATCGGGTCGAAGAGGCGCTTGAGGGCGCGGACGTTGTGATGGCGCTTCGCATACAGCAGGAGCGCCAAGACTCCGGGAATCTGCCGGACCTGCGGGAATATTCAAAGTTATACGGCATTAATGCTGATCGGATCGCCCTCGCAAGTCCGGGAGCGTTACTTATGCATCCTGGACCGATGAACGAGGGCATCGAGATCAGTTCGGAAGTAGCCCACGGAGCGCAGGCGGTTATCGAGGAGCAGGTGAGCAACGGCGTGGCGATACGGATGGCCGTCCTCTACATGCTCTGCGCGAGGTCACGTGGTGGCGATAGTTTCTTTATGCTCAAGCCCGGGTTCTCGCAGATGCGTATGTATGTCGATAAACCCGG
>JAAZYK010000099.1 GCA_014239685.1 Dehalococcoidia bacterium
GGGCATGATCGAGTACTAGCCGGAGGATCTCGGCTGACTGGCAGTGCTCGTTAATGTGCGATCCCGGTCGCCGCAGCAATGATCCCCTAGGCGTGCATGATCGTTGCAAACCAAAAGCGGATACTTGTCGAATCCCGGCCAGTTATCAACCGTGTCGATAAATATCGCTTCGTCCGTAACCGATTAAATTCCTGAATCAAGAGCCGCGGATGGATGCGATTCGACTCCAGATTTGTCCCGCATTGGGCGATTGATCTAGGCTAGTCTCTCAGGCACGGAAAACGGCACTGGAGGCGTTATTGGACACCCGACCGCTTGGAACTAACGGCCCTGAGGTCTCAGTTGTTTGCCTCGGAGCATGGCCGCTTGGGGGTGGCATGGGGGCCATTCCTGACGAACAGGCGATTGCCGCGATCCACGCGGCTCTCGATGTTGGAATGACATTCATCGACACCGCAGAGGGATATCGGACAAGTGAATCCGTACTCGGTAAGGGATTGCAAGGACGCCGCCATGAAGCATTTCTAGCTACCAAATTGTCGGGAGACCACTCGCCTGAACACATTAAACAGGCAATCGAGAACAGCCTGACCTCGCTTGGCACCGACTACGTAGACCTGTACCAGCTCCATTCTCCTAATCCCCGGTGGCCCATCCAGGACACGATGGATGAACTTTTAAAACTTCAGGAGCAGGGCAAGATCAGGTACATCGGAGTCTCCAACTTTTCGGGTGAGCAACACCGTGAGGCCGCAGCACACGGACCGATCAACAGTTCCCAACCCCGTTACAACATGTTGTTCAGAGGCGCAGAGGATTCGGTTCTACCTGCGTGCATTGAACTCGGCATCGGTGTTATGGCTCACTCCCCGCTCGCCAAAGGAATTCTCACCGGGAAGTACAAGCCGGGACACCAATTTCCGGTCGAGGACGAACGAA
The DNA here is from genome assembly GCA_014239685.1 of Dehalococcoidia bacterium. Lineage (GTDB taxonomy): Bacteria > Chloroflexota > Dehalococcoidia > Lucifugimonadales > Lucifugimonadaceae. Next base: position 940 of record JAAZYK010000099.1, read on the forward strand.
GTGACCATTTCGTTTTCCGTGAGGGACGCGCCGAACGCGCATGGGAGATCGTTCCAGAACTTCAAATCTGGGCCGCCGATCACGGCCATGATCTAGTTCAACTTGCGATCGCTTGGACCCTTGCCCACCCGTCCATGGCGTCATGCATTGCGGGAGCAAAAACGGCGGAACACGTGCTGCACAACGCGAGCGCGGCTGACTGGCAACTCAGCGAGTCAGACATGTTGGAGTTGGACGATATCCTCGCTCCGGTAAACTTGGGATCCTGACATGTACGGCGATTATGGTGGCCCTATCGTGGAAACCAGCGTCGTCCTTCGATTAGCCCTCGGATATATCCGACCTGTCCTATGTGTTGCAGGTTTCCGGTAGCCATACCGACCATCTCCTCCGCGAGAGTGTTGCCGGAATCATCAAGCACACGATCATGGTTATCCGCCTCAGGCGTAGCAAGGAACTTCAAAGTCCGCTGAAACACGGCATCATAATAGCCAAGGATCACATCTGATCCCGGCGGCCGGACCGTGTCAACCTGATCCGAAGTGTGCCCCATACCGTAATCTTTTGGATTCGCAGGAAGCCCATATTTTTCGTACCACCGGCCCTCTATCCAGGTCTGTTCCCCCCGGTCCATATCTGATACGCGGCGGTCCAGTCCTCGGGTTAGATGCCAGCCGACCCAAGCAATCGAGTTCGCTTCCACCGCCGGGCGATACCAAAGTTGTTCCGGGGTGAGATCTGCAAACGCCAGGGCCATAAAATCGTGGACGCGTTGAAGTGCATTTTCGGTGTATTCGTTGATCTTCATTAAATCGCCCTCTGATCAGAATCAGCCCTGTAGAACGACACAGGTCATAGTGCGCGTCACGCCCGACACGTTGTGGACCTTAGTCTGATAGCTGGCGAGATTGGCCAGCTCATCGACCTGAACCGTACAGATGATGTCATGCGGGCCGGTGACGGCGTCCACCCTGTTCGTTCCATTGATCGCGCTTAATGCATCGATTAGCGCCGACACATCGCTACCGGGTGCTGTGTCGACCAGTTGATATGCACGAACAGTCATTAAACTCACCATCTACGGCCGAAAACCGTGGCGTATTCTGGCGTCGTACCGATTGCGCTGGACCCGGTTCCTGTGAGGAGAGTGTAACCGGCTGATACCTAAATGGTCTTTGCCGGTTAGAATCTGCCGATCCCCAACAGGGCAAGCCCCGTCCATCGTCAATGATCCAATTCCCGACCGTCACGTCATGTCGGCCACGACAAGTGTGCAACACCAGGGTATTGAGACGATGCTCAAATACCCAGCAATAATTGAGGGAGAGATTAATTGAAAGTCTCAGGTCGATTTGGCGCCGGTCTACTATCGGACGTTCCATCCGAGGTCGAACGCGCTGAGCGTCTCGGTTACGACGCTATCACCACTTCGGAGACGAAGTACGAGGCGACTACCCGGTGGACCCTTGCGGCACACATCAGCACGCGTGCGGAGATCGGCACCTCAATCATCATCGCCTTCCCGCGTAGCCCGTTCGTGATGGCGCAGATGGCCTGGGAATTGCAAAAACTGACCGGTGGCCGAGTCATGATCGGACTTGGAACACAGGTCAAGGGCCACAACGAGCGTCGGTTCAGTTCCGGAATGTGGGAGGCTCCTGCCACTCGAATGGAGGAGTACATTCGCATGATGCGAGCGGTGTGGGACACGTTCCAGACCGGTGCGAAGCCGGAATTTGAGGGACGCTTCTACAACTTCACACTATGCCCACCCGCCTTCAACATGGGGCCAATAGATGTCCCGCCACCAAAAGTATTCATTTCCGCTGTCGGGCCGGCCATGACCCGTGTCGCTGGACGTGTCGCTGATGGACTTTTTCTCCACAGCTTCACGACCGAGAAGTATGTCAGAGAAGTCACACTTCCCGAACTGGCGCGAGGGGCCGAGCAGGCCGGTCGGGATCTCTCAGAGATCGAAGTGTCCGGGGGTGGCATGATGGCTCTTGGGAAAGATGATTCCGAAATCGAGCAAAAGCTCCTCGAACTTCGTCAACCGATCTCTTTTTACGGGTCTACTCGCACGTACATGAACGTTTTCGACACACATGGATTGGGTGAACTCGGGCTAATGCTCCACGACATGTCGGTCAAGGGTGAGTGGGAGCGAATGGTGGAATCGGTACCGTTGGATGTTGTGCGTGAGTTCGCAGTCACATCAACCTATGAAAATTTGCCCGATGTGCTAACACAACGAATGGATTATGCGACCCGAGTTTCGTTTGATGCCCCATCCAATACACCAGAAGACGAGGCTCGGTTAATAGATCTGATCAGTAGAGTACAGGCGATTTAATCACTCAATAATCGGCCATTCTCACGTTTGACGGTGCAGTACAACTGATCTGAGACGGGGTTGGATCACATGTCCCACACTCCTCGACGATACGAGTCCGGGAAAGATTAAAGGAGTTGACTAGGACATCTATAGTCCAAGTTCAGGTCGGGTATACGGTGCTCAGAAAAGAAGACAGCAGTGAATTGAACACGTCTGGCCGCTCGAAGTAGATCGAATGCCCGGTTTCTGGCACTCGCTCAAAATGGGCTCCGGGCGTAACTGCCGCCGCCGCCTCTATCACCGAAGATGGTAGTACAACGTCTTCCGTACCTGTTATGTACATCGTCGGTGTCAGGTAACAGGACATCTCTTCGGGAGTAATATCTATTCCAAGTCTCGATGCTCTCGGCTGGTTCAAGCCTTGGATAGCGGAGTAGAGATAGTGCATCCCAGGTTGCTCAGTGTAACAACGCTCTCCGAGAGCTGGATTGAAGCTTCCATCAGACCGTTCCTCCCACGACTGTCTTAGCTCCTCCAACCTCTCACGATTTGCCTCACGAGCCTGATTGATCTCGGGTGTGCGCAAGTTGCCCGGCGTAGAAGCCATGAAAAGCGCCGCCACGCGTTCAGGCAATCGGACCGCAATCGGGAGACATGTCCATCCGCCCATGGACTGCGCAACCAGCACAGCCCGCTCTATCTCAAGATGATCCATCAACTTCAGAAGTACATCTGAGTAGTTAATCCGATCAGAGACATCGCCAATCCAGCTGGAACGACCATATCCAGGGTGGCTGAAGGTGACGCAGCTGTACCTGTCCATGAAATACGGAACCTGCTGCCACCATGAAAGACGATTCCCACCGGCCCCGTGTGCAAACAAGATCACGGGACCCTGCCCCTCCATTTCGTAATCAAGCGTTGCACTACCCAGGTTGACCAACGGCATTTATGATCCCCCCTTGCCTTACGGCTTTCCTCTAGTTCTTATCGTGAAATTATGAGCGTCTCAGGCACTTGCCACAGGCGGCTCGATGCCGCATCTAATCGGTTTCCGATAATCTACGATGGATCCAATCGTATAAATTCCCCCAGCGTGTACCCCCGTCTCGTACGATTAGGGTCAACGTAATTCTCAGGCCGATTTTGTGGGCACTGTCGTTTCACCCCCCCTCCAATCGTAAAAACTGGAGACGATAGCCCCAGAACAGGGGCCTTTTTAGTCCCTTTTCCCAGCCGTTCCCTGCCCAAAGCTACTTCAGCTTTGGGAATGTGGTGTTACCTTAAAGCTAGGTAGCTTCGGTGGATGACCGCCGAACAAGAGTCAATTTTGGAGGAACCTCATGGACGCCTACTGCATGAAGTGTCGAACAATGCGAGAGATGAACGCTGCCGAACAGGTAACCATGAAAAATGGTCGCCCGGCGACGAAGGGCAAGTGCGGCACATGCAGCACGACGCTATTCAAGATCGGCAAAGCCTCTTAAAAAGAGCATCCGCATCTGAATCGATAAAGGGGGTGGCAAGCGCTTGATGCGCGGGCCACCCCCTTGTCGCGTCTCCGGGATTGTCGTATCAGCCGAGTCGGCCGAAGTCGGTCGCCACAAGAGCGTGGATTGCGTCCAGAACGTCCTGGGACAACGGACCCATCTCCTGAGCGCCCAACGCTTGGCAAAGATGATCCAGTTCCGCCATACCCACCAGGACACCAGACACCTTGGGATTTGAGAGCCCGTAGCGCACAGCCAGCTGCGCCCGGGTACCGTGACTGTCCCCAAGTGCCTCCACTATCAACTTCGTCCGAACCTCGTCTGCTGGCACATCGCCGCCGGGGGCTACCGGAGATTCACGTCCGTGTCGCACATCTGTGGCGATCACACCCGCCGCCAGAACACGGATGTTCATTACGGCGACTTGGTGGGCGGCGCACTGGTCGATCACGTTTCCAAAATCGTATGCCGACCAGCCTTCAGGAACCGCCCGCCCCGAACTCGGGTTCAGGAGATTGTAATAAACCTGCGCAGAGTTAAAGCGATCGCTCTCGATTACCTTGTGCAGGGCGGAACTTTCGCCGGTGCAGGTGAAACCGGCAAACCGCGTCAGACCTTGATCAACAAGCCTCTGTATCCCGTCCGCCACCCCACCCTTACCAATCGCGTCGACCGTAGCTACCGAGCCCGGGAACCAGCCGCGTTCCTCAGAAACACGATTGTGTAGTTGGAAAACATCCACGCTTTCCCGTTGAAGACGCTTAAGACTCTCGTGCATAGAGCGCTCAACTTGCCCAGGAATATCGCCCCGTTCGGGGTCGATGCTGAACTTCGTAGACAGATAAGGCTGTTCATCTTGAGGAATTTCCTTCAACAACCAGCCGAGCGCTGTTTCTGAACGACCCTGGCCGTAAGACGCGGCCGTGTCGATCCAGTTGATCCCGGCATCAAGCGCCATCCTGATGGCATTGCGCCGAGTTTCATCATCGGCATCGATAAGGATGCCTCCAACGGCGCCCGCGCCAAAAACGATCTCTGATATCTCAAGTCCGGTGTTGCCATATGGTCGATATTTCATTGTTGCCCTTGATCGGTGGCCAGGCCCCGCCTGGGACTTATACGTTGGGCTATATCTGCCCATTTGCTTGATGATCGAATTAAGGCCGTATGTAGCGGCTCAGAGCATCGAGATGCTCATCGTAGTCAAACACCGGGTTCAACAAGAAATGCTCTGCTCCGGCGTCGATGATGGCATCTATCTGTTCATAGCAATGATCTGCAGAACCCCATATCGAGACCCGTGACGCCATACCCGCGTTGCCGTAGTGATGCCCGAACCAGTCAGCAAGACGTCGTTCGGCGCGGTCGGCATCATCGTCTATAGCTACATACACTCTTTTCGAAACCGGGTAACTCGCCGGGTCGCGGCCCTCCGAGTCCAACGCATCGCGCAGCATGGCTACGCTCTCCTTGAAATCGTCTGCGCTAGAAGAACCCGGACCCATCCAACCATCACCGTACTTCGCTGCGCGTTTGATTGCCGCTTCAGCCCGGGCACCAAACCACACCGGCGGGCGCGGCTTCTGCATCGGCTTAGGCGCCATTGAACCACCCGAAAGGTTATACAACTCGCCCTCGTACTCGACCAGCTGATTCTTCCAGAGGGCGTCCATAAATTCCAGAGCCTCATTGAAGCGACGTACGCGACGCCCAGACTCAAACCCGTACGCGGGCGCGTCCTTATCACTGCCTCCGAGTCCGATGCCGACGATCAAGCGTCCTTCGGACAACACGTCCAACGTCGCCAGAGTCTTCGCCAGTTGCGGTGGGCTACGAAGCGGCAGAACGAGCACGCTCACGCCGAGCCGAACTTTTTTGGTTATCGCGGCCAGATAAGAGAGAAGCGCCAGCGGCTCCAGGCTAACGCTCGGTCCGATAATCCGTTCCTGGGTCCACAGGCTGTCGTAACCCAACTGTTCAGCACGCAACGAAATGTCACGTACCACTGCCAGATCAACGTTTCCGTCCGGGAACACCTGCGGAACGGCAAACCCTGCGCCTGAGTAAACCTGGTCCATACACGCGCTCCTTCAGTTGTGTAACGATCCAAAGAACGCGCCAAAATGCCCGCCCATGATGATCAAAACGCAGCTTACCGCGACCGACCCGACATATGAGAGCTCTCTCGCCGTCTGGCTTTCGCGTGGTTTATTCCTGAGTGTCGTGAGGACTGGAATCGAGCGAATTCACCATACGAAAGGCCACCGGACGCAGGAATGACGCTATCTCGGCTGCGAGTTCTTTTGATGCGCCGCAATCGAGCAGCGCCAGTTCCATATGGCCGACCCATCGGATCGCGCCAGTCTCGGTTACTCGGAAGGGAGCGTGGCGTCGACGTAGTTGCCATGGCCCAATGTCGGTGGTGTAGCGCGGCTCGCCACCCAACCACTCCTCAAGGAAAAGCTTCTGGCGTGCACGCCCTTGCTCCATGCTCTCCGGGAAGATGGGCCGCAACTCCGCGTCTTCGTCGATCAGATCGTAAAAACGATCAACGACCTTCTCTATGTTTTCGCGTCCCCCTAGATCCTTAAACAGACGCTTACGCGTGCCGGGTCCGCCGAGCACCGGTCCCCC
>JAAZYK010000009.1 GCA_014239685.1 Dehalococcoidia bacterium
CCTAATAGGGGGGCTTGGAGTTGTCGGTCTGCCGATGCTATTCATGGTGATAAGCAGTGAGGAAGGACATCGCCACAATTGCAGCGCGGACGACAAGCAGGATGTCTCGTTTCGGAAATCTGTCTGCGGCGAGGCCCCCAACGAGTGATAGCGCGATCACGGCGATGGCCGGCACGCCGTTAACTGCCCCAACCCAGGCTTGTGATCCGGTCAGTTCGTATGAAAGCCAGGACTGGACCGCGGCCCGGGCCTCAAATCCAAACACCATGAAAACACTGGCGAACGCCATCCAGCGGAAGTCTGGTATCCGCATAACTTCCATCGGGCCGACGCGTGGCGCGAGCACGGGCGTATCGAGAGATTGGGGCTTTTCTGCGGGAGGCGGCCCTAGCGGCTCGAAGTTTTCTTGTTCAGCCTTTGTGGCGGCCATAAGTTGTGCTTAATTCGCGCTCAAAGAGCAGAATTAGATGACCTGAAATGGTCATTTAACGTGAGACATCGTTCGGCTAATTTGTTGATGTATCCCACAATACCCTCCGACGTGACAGCCGGCTCTGATAACAACACCCTTATTTCGTATGTTTCAGGAGTTCTTGTGTTCGGGAATTTCGGCCGAATCCGGATATTCGCTCTATCTGTTGGTTTGATGCTTATCGCCGCCGCATGTGACGGAAGCAGCGGAGTCATTCCTACGCCCGATTCCTCGTTACCGCCGCACGTGGCGGACGCGGCTAACGGCCAGCGTTTGTTCAAGAACGAAAGTTGTTCAGCCTGTCACTCAACCGACACGAGGCGCATAACCGGTCCCGGCCTCGCGGGGATCTACAGCACAGCAGCCACCCGGGATTCGGATCTTACCGCCGATCAATACATCCAGCAGTCGATCAGAAATCCCGGCAAATTTATCGTAGATGGATTCAACAACATCATGCCGAAGACCTACAGCCAGCTGTCGCAGGACGATGTGGATGACCTGACGGCTTACCTAAAGAGCCTGGAATGAGCCATGGGGCGTATATCCCGCACCCATACCCGATCTTCCGGTCAGGAAAATAACGGGCGCACGCGAGGTAAGCACCGTCTATAACGTTGTTCTGGTGGACGGTCTTACACCGGGGGATGCAAATTATGGAAGTCGGTCGCCTGTTCGAAGGTGTGGCCCGCCAGAATTAGCAACTGCTCGGACAGGTGATGGCCGACGAACTGAAGGCTGAGTGGAAGGTTTTCGCTGTTCAACCCGCAGGGAAGTGAAATCGTGGGTAGCCCGGCGTAGTCCATCGGCGCGGTAAACCGCGATTGCCACGAATTGCGGCTCGGCGGTATGGGTCCGTACAACTCCTCATGCGTGATCGGATACGGCGTGCGATGTGTGGATGGGCAGGCAAGAAGGTCGATTCCGCGCATTGTAAGACGAAGGTCTCCAATGCAAGCCGCCCTGAGCACGTTGGCTTCGGCATATTCCGCTGCCGTGTGAGCTGCACCATTAGAGAGCCATCCACGGAACCACGGCCCGTATTCGTCTGCGCGTGAAGGGAAAGTGTCGGCGTGTGCAAAAGCGGCCTCCGACGAGCAGATCACCGGCCATGCATCCATATATTCGCGCAGTCGTGAAGGCATTTTGACCGGCACGATCTTTGCCCCCAGTTGCTCCATCAAACGCACACTGTCGGCGATGGCGACCGCGATCTCCGGTTCAAGATCCTCCGAGGCATAACGCTCATCAAAACCAATCTTGATGCCTTTGACTCCTGATCCGAGCGCCGCCGTCATATCTGGAACCGGGTGAGGCAGCGTTGTGGGGTCGTTGGCATCCAGTCCGGCGATCGCCTGCAATACGATCCCCGCATCGGCGGCGGAGCGAGTGAGCGGCCCCACGTGATCGAGCGACTGTGCGAGGTCCATCACACCGTATCGACTGACTAGACCCCATGTCGGTTTTACCCCGACGGTCCCACAAGCAGCTGCCGGGTATCGGATGGAGCCGCCGGTATCGCTGCCGAGCGTGCCAAATGCGAGGCCGGCGGCGGTTGCCACACCTGACCCACTTGAAGACTGGCCGGTCCAGTGACCGTCTTTCCAAGGGTTCTCTGGGATGTCCAACTTAGGGTTGTATCCGCCCATCGCTCCCTCGGTAAGGTTGAGCTTGCCAAGCATCACAGCACCGGTATCGTTCAGTCGCTTTACGACCGTGGCGTCATATTCCGGAACGTTGTCTGCAAAAACCGCACTACCGCCCATCGTCCGAACACCGATCGTAAAGCAGAGGTCTTTGACCGCAATTGGGATGCCGTGAAGTGCGCCGCGGTAGTTGCCGCTGGCGATTTCGGCGTCGGCGATTCGCGCCTGGGCCCGAGCACTGTCAGCCATCACAGTGGCATACGACTTCAGGTGCCCATCGAGTTGATCAATTCGAGCCAGTTGCGAATCGGTAAGCTCTACCGAGGACAGCTTCCCGTCTCGAATCAGCGGGGCAAGTTCCGTGATGGTCTTGTAGTGAAGATCTTCGGTCATTTATTGCTCCGTTGTTGAAGTCCGACTGCACATCAACTACTGATGGATTAGATAGGTTGAATGAGCGAACGTCTCCCTAATCCAGACTCTCTCCCGCTGGGAAGAGGAGATCTTTCGCGTCTACTCGAACCCGACTGGTTTCTTGTCAGACCAGGGTCGTGCGTCTTCAAACGCCTTGGAGGCCGCCAAAACTGTCTCTTCATCACCCCAGCGCCCCACGATGTGAAGCCCGATCGGAAGTCCATCGCTTGAGAACCCGGCTGGCGCGGTGGCGGCCGGATTCCCACACATGTTGAACGGGTAAGTAAACGGAGTGAATCCCCAGAGCTTGTCGGGCACCGACTGCCCGCCGATCACGTTCGGATGCTCACCGACCTTGAACGCCGGTGTTGCAAGCGTCGGGGTGAGCAGGAGATCATAGCCCTCGAAGAATTCTTGTACGTAGTGGCGGTAGAACTCCAATCGTGAGTAGGCGTCCCATAGCTCCTCGCCGGTGACCTTCTGGCCGCCTTCGAGTCCATCCCGAAGGTAGTCAGTCAGCAGTTCCCGTTGCTCTAGGAGGTGCCCATTGGTTGAGAATGTGCGGCAGCGCCATATGGTCATCAGCAGATCGAACATCGCTTCCGGGGAGTCGATCTTGAAGCCAGGCTCTTCGACGATCGCACCCATCTCTTCAAACGACTGCGCTGCCTTCGCGACAACGTCCCGTACCTCTGGATCTACTGCCACTCCGCCGAGGTCAGGCGAGTAGGCAATACGCAGGCCTTTCACACCTCTGCCGAGAGATGCAATGTAGTCCGGCGGGTCTTCCTGAATGGTCAGGTGTTCGGCGTCCGGATGTGGTCCTGCAAGGACCTGAAGCATCATGGCCGCATCGGTAACGTCCCGTGCCAGTGGGCCGATGTTGGAGTAGTTAAACCAGTGCCAACTATCGATTCCGGTCGAATAACGTGGCACCCGTCCTTGCGTCGCCTTGATACCGTAGACACCACACAGGCCAGCAGGAATGCGTATCGAGCCAGCACCGTCGCTGCCCTGTGCCAGCGCCGTGATGCCAGCAGCTACAGACGAACCCGCTCCTCCGCTGGATGCTCCGCTGGTGCGCTCGGTGTTCCATGGGTTCCGGCAAGCGTCACCTAGGCGGTTCTCGTTGGTCCCGATATGACCGTATTCAGAGGTATTAGTCTTTCCGAGGATTACAGCGCCAGCGTCCTTGATACGCGTTACCGACAGCGAATCTTCATCTGCAATCCGGTCTGTGTAGATGAGCGACCCGGACGTGAAGCGGACGCCCTTCATCGGCTCTAGGTCCTTGATGGAGGTCGGCACCCCATGAAGCAGCCCCAGATCGTCGCCGTCCATGACCGCCTGCTCGGCGGCACGAGCAGTCTCTAGCGCCTCTTCTGGAATGACGGCTAGATACGCATTTAGCTGATCATTGAATTTATCGATCCGGTCCAACGCCGTCTGTGTGATCTCTACGGGTGATATCTCCCGATTTGCGATCATCTCCCGCAACTGGTGCGCAGGCGTCCAGGCAAGTTCTGTGTTGACGTCAGACATGGCTCTCTTTTCCAATTAATGGCACTGGTTAGCCGCGCTATTATGCCGCGCGCGGAGGCTCAGTGGAGAGTCAGTCTATAAGCGGTCAATATTTCCGGTATTACGCATAACCACCAGCAGTGGCGGCAGGCTTCGGCGCATACGCCGTGCGCAGGTCCGCTTCCTGGAAAATCAACGGCTTCTCGCCACGAGCATAGTCGTACAGCGCGGCTTTGAATATGCCCTCCATCGCCTGCACTCCACCGATACCGATAGCGAAGACAACCACACCAATCGGAATCCCGATAATCGGAGTTATCGCGCTGAAGATCGCCGTAATAAGACCAACCACGAGCATCACGCCGATGTATATGATCCCGAATCCGAAGTTAGCAGTTAGCTGCCCGCCCCACGTGGCCGTGAAAAGGCTACTTGAGCGTTTCATGGCCGTAATAGGGCCGACTCCTTCCGTGACGAGGATCGGGATGACGAAGAACGTGATCATCGCCCACCCGGACGATAGAAGGCTCGTGCCGATCGAACCCATCATGTTTCCGCGGGACCGGCTGCGCAGGTACATCAAGATCAACCCCACGACAGCGGCGATGATTGACCAACCGAGGATTGTGTGAACGTGCTTTGCCGCGTGTGACAGCCCTGAACCAACGTTCGGGTCGCCCCCCCGAAGACGTTCCTGGGCGGCGGATATGAGCGCGGCGTTGAAGAAAATAACAATGAAATACGCAGCGAAAAATGTCGTCCCTGCCAGGATTATGTCCAGGGGAACGATGGTGCTTTCTTGCAGACCAGTATTCGGGTTTTTCACTGATGGCTCGTTCAGGTGGTCGATCGTGCCGGTCGCGCTAGCGATGGCAAAAAACACCCCGAGCAGGATCAGCACACCGACGCCACCCATGATCGGGAAGAAGATCAGCTCCTTGTCCTTCATCAGGACGCTCCAGCTGACTTTTATGAGTCCAAATGTGTGACCGATTGTTCTGAACATAGGTGCATTATACCGAGGAAGGGTGGTACTTCGATAAAGGGTTCCATAGGATTCTCAATGATCACGTTGAGGATTGCGGACTGCGACCAACTCGGCCCATGGAAGATGGTTCGAGAGCCAGATCTGCTGGCCCATGCCCAGTAGAAGTGCGCTGGGACACGGCGAAATAATGGTTGGCGAATTGAAATCTGAGGGAGTCAAAGGATGAGCAACGGTCGGGTGAAGGTCGGTTTCATCGGTGCGGGAACGATCTCGCAGCTGCACGAACTTGGGTATCACGACAATGAAACGGGCGAGCTATATGCAATCGCGGACTCCGCGCCCGGACTCGCCCAATCACGTAAGGAACAGTGGGGCGCACAGAAGGCGTATACCGACTACAAAGATCTTCTGGCCGATCCGTCGGTCGATGCGGTCGAGATATTGCTGCCCCACCATCTCCATCTCCCGATCACACTTGAGGCCCTTTCGGCGGGCAAACATGTTTCGCTCCAAAAGCCTATGGCGATCTCGATGGATGAGGGACGGCAGATAGCGGCAGCAGCGGCAGGAAGCGACAAGATATTTCGGGTGGTGGAGAACTACCGCACATACGAGCCGTATATGCGGGCCAAGGCGATGATCGAGGCCGGTGATATCGGCGATCTCATCACCATCCGCGTAATGATGGTTAGAGGAAAGGGGAAAGGCGGGATCGATACTCCTCCATCGGCTCAGGCCTGGCGGGACGACCTAGCGCTCGGAGGTCCGGCGCAGTCGATATTGGACTACGGCTATCACATCACATCGATCGTCAGCTATTTCATGGGGAAGATCGACAAAGTGAACGCTATGTCGGACCTGGACGGACCTGAAGGGTTTACCGGCATCCCGGCAGTTATTTCCTGGCGGCACACAGGCGGCCAGTACGGCAACTGGAATATGGTTGCGGCTCCGAACATGATGGTCCGCACGAAGTACTACCCGCTCGATGAATGGATCGAGATCACGGGTAGCCGGGGAATCATCTGGATCAATCGGTGCACGGGCGATCTGCTCGGGAAGCCGCCGGTAGAAATGTACAGAGACGGCGAAATGCGCTCTTACAGTGACATGGAAACGAACTGGGGAGACAGCTTCCGTGTGGCAGCACATACCTTCACGGATGCGATAGTGAACGGCAGGCAACCCGACATGGACGGTGAAGAAGCAGTACACGCCCTCGCCTTCGCCCTGGGAGCCATCAAAAGCGCATCAGAAGGCCGAGACGTGAAGCTGGCCGAACTCTAGGGTGTATCGAAGAGCGATCTGAGGAATATCCAGCTGTTATGCGCGGTCCACAATCCGTCTAAAGGTAATCGAATCATCAGGACACCCGTTCCTAAAACACGTCCTCATTGACCTTGAGCGCCTTTAGCTCTGCCGCTGAGTAGCCAGCTTCCTGGAGGATTTCGTCTGTGTGCTCGCCGAAGGCTGGGGCACCCCGGGTTATCTCCAGAGGGGACTCACTCATTGTGGATAGCGGGCCCGGACCGCGAGTATTCCCGGCGACGGCGTGTGTCGTCTCCACGATCATACCGTTGGCGAGCGCTTGCTCGTCATAGACCATTTCTTCAATGAACCTCATTGGACCGCATGGCACGCCAGCATCGTTCAGTATTGTCATCCACTCGGCGGTGGTTTTTCCCGAAAATATCTTCCGATAGACCAAGATAAGGTCCTCGGCAAACTTGATCGATTCCGGCGACTCACGATCGTAGCCCGGTTCAAACCTGATGTCATGTACACCCAGCGCATTGGCCATCTTCTGGCGTAGCGGATTGCTCAGGCAGCCGATCGAGATCACCCAGTCGCTCGTCTCATACGGCTGGTAATAAGCGGCGAACTCTGGATTATGACGTTGGTCGCGATAAGCCGAATATATGTCGCTGAAGTCGACCCCAGCTTCTTTGAGAAGTGGCAGATCCTCGTCTCGCCAGGCCTGACGTGGCGTTGGGTAGTTATCCAGTTGCGTCAGACTGCTCTGCTGCATCCTCAGCGAGTTCTGTAAAAGGGAGTTCTCGATCTTCTGACCTTTACCGGTCCGCTACCGGTAATAGAGCGCGGCCGAGACCGACATCATGATGGCGTAACCCGCCGCCATGTCAGATACGGGAGACACGTTTACAGACCGTGGCAGTCCGTCCACATCGTGACCTTCGGATGTCATCATCCCAGTCATCGCTTGCACGATAACGTCGTAACCAGGAAGTTCCCGATTTGGCCCCATCCGGCCGTATGCGGTGACCTCGCAGTAGATAATCCTCGGGTTGATCGCTGATAGGGTTTCGTAATCGATCCCGAGCTTGGCTGGAACATCTGGGCGGTGGTTGAGCACGATGACATCAGCGTCTTCAACCAACTTGTGCACAACGCCTTTACCAGCGGGTTTAGTCAGATCGACTCTAATGCTTCGTTTGCCCCGGTTTACTGCGATAAATCCCCGACTCTCATTGGGTCCTCCCGCCTGTCCGGGCGATGTTGAACGCCACGGGTCGCCCCAAGGCGGCTCGATCTTGATGACATCTGCGCCGAAATCGGCCAGAAACATCCCGCCGACGGGACCGGCGATGATCTCCGTGAACTCGAGAACGCGCACGCCCTCCAGGGGACCGGCCATCTACTGAACCTCCTAGTGGTCTGGTGAGACTGGATTAACGATTCCTGACACAGCGCCGGACTCTATCAGGGTTTCGATCTCGCAACTGCTGTATCCAATCTCACACAGCACGTCATAGGTGTGTTCGCCAAGCATGGGAGACGAAGTATCGGCAGAGGTTGGCGAATCCGACATCTTGAAGATCGGACCCGCCGTGCGAACAGTGCCAGCAATCTGATGCTCATGCTCCACGATCATCCCGTTTGCGATCGCCTGCTCGTCGAACACCATTTCTTCTACGAATTTAAGCGGCGTTACGGGTACACCAGCAGCTTCGAGCAGCTCTACCCAGTACGAGGCAGGTTGTTCCAGGAACATTCCTTCCGCCTTCAGGACGATCTGACGTGCCGATTCCATCCCCTCTTCACTCTCTTGGTCATATCCCGGTTCAAAGCGAGGGTCGGCCAGACCCATTGCATCCGACATTTTCCTGCGCAGCGGCTCACTCAGGCAGCCGACGGCGATGATCCAGTCCTTCGTCTGGAAGGTTCTGTAATAAGGCCGATAGGCTGGCGATCGGTCGTCCTGCTGGTACAACGCGTTCACATCCGGGTACGGTAATCCGGCCTCACGAACGGCCGGAAGATCTTCAATAACCATACGTGACTGGGCAGATGGGCTGGACGAGACGTAGGTCAACGGCAAAGTCTGGATATAGAGAGCGTTAGATAACAGTGAGGTCTCGATCTTCTGCCCTCGCCCGGTCCGCTCACGATGAAATAGAGCTGCCAGAACGCCCTGACAAACAGCGTACCCGGCCGCAAAGTCGATGGGTGGAGTACCTCGGATGACGCGAGGAACGCCTTCGTCAATCATCCCGTTGGTCGCCATAAGTCCGGTACGCGCCTGCATGATGATGTCGTACCAAGGCTTGGCACTCTCTGGACCTGAACGTCCAAACGCCGTTATCTCACAGAACACGAGGTCGGGCTTGATGGCCGACAGCGTGTCGTAGTCGATTTTGAGCTTTGCCGGCACGTCAGGTCTATGGTTCATGATCACCACGTCCGCCTGGCTGACAAGACGATGTACTACCTTCACGCCTTCCGGCTTCGTGAGATCGAGGCGGATGCTGCGTTTGCCGCGGTTAACGGCTATAAAACCGCGACTCTCTTTGGCACCTACAGGCCCGACTCGCGTCGGGGAGCCGCGCCACGGGTCGCCCCAGGGCGGCTCGACTTTGATTACTTCGGCACCGAGATCCGAGAGCAGTACCCCACTCACGGGCCCGGCAATAATCTCCGAGAATTCAACGACTTTGATGCCGTCAAGCGGACCGGTCATCTATCACCTGCTTTCGTCCTCAACAAACGCGGGACGCGCGCAGTGTACGCCCAGAGTGATATCAGGTCTGGCCTCCGGTCTTTCCTATCCCGTTTTCGCTGACCCACCTTTGTGAAATGCCTCGATTTCAACCTCGGAGTAGCCGGCTTCCGAAAGGACTTCACGAGTGTGCTCACCCCTAGACGGTGATATCCGCACAGGCTCAGGCTGCGTCTTCGACCACTTCGATAGGGGGCCTGCGTAACGAACCCTGCCACCGACCGGGTGTTGCTGCTCTATGATCATTCCTGTCGCATGTGACTGAGGGTGATCGATCATCTCCTCGATGTACAAAAGCGGCGCTGCGGGAACCCCGGCCGCATTGAAGATGCTAAGCCACTCCTCGGCCGTTTTCTCTTTGATCATTCCCTCAACCTTACGGGCAAGGGTGAACGCGAACTCGATTGATTCCTCGGTGGTCGGGTCGTAACCCTCATCGAACCTAATATCCGTTACGCCAAGGCAGTCCGCCGCCCTCTTCCGGAGCGGCTCGCTCAGACAGCCCAGAGTGATCACCTGATCCGCCGTCTGGTAAGAGCGATAGTAGATAAACGCTCCAAATGGCGTCGGACGGCGCTCACGATATATGGCGTCTATCTCTCTGTAAGTGAGCCCGGCCTCCCTGAGCAGGGGCAACTCGTTCTGAACAAAGTCAAACGTCGGAGAGGGCGCGTTTTCGACCTGTGTCAATGACAGGCCCTGGATGGTCAGTGCATTCGCGAATAATGAGGTCTCAATCTTCTGGCCCTCACCAGTTCTTTCGCGATGAAATAAAGCGGCACAGACCGACTGGACGACCGAGTATCCGGTTGCATAATCGACCATCGGCATAACGCTGAGGTAACGCGGCACGCCCTCGTTCAGCTTTTGATCACCGTACTGATACCCGTCCATGTTGCCTTCAGCCGCCATGATTCCAGTCAGGCCTTGCATCAGAAGATCGTATCCCGGGTTACCGGCAAACGGCCCCTGTCGTCCAAATGCTGTTATCTCACTGTAAATGAGATCGGGTTTGATCTTCTTGAGTGTGTCGTAGTCGATCTTGAGGGCATCGAGGACGTCCGCACGATTGTTGACCGTGACGACGTCGGCCTTCGAAACAAGCCGGTGGACGATCGCTTGACCTTCTTCCGAGTTCAGATCAAGGCAGACCGATCGCTTGCCCCGATTGACCGTGATGAATCCCTTACTCTCGGAATCAGTAATCGGAGCGATGCCAGCGCGCCATGGATCTCCCCACGGTGGCTCGACCTTGATAATGTCGGCGCCCAGGTCTGAAAGAAGCAAGCCGCTGACTGGCCCAGCGATGATTTGTGAAAACTCGATTACCCGGATGCCCTCGAGAGGACCAGTCATCCATACACCTGCTTGAATCTGCCGTGTGCGGCGACACGTCCTGCCGCGTGAGCGCAGCTTAGCCCAGCGCGGCTCCAGATTCGAGTAGTGCGGTGATTTCATCGGCGGAATAACCCGCCTCCGCCAATATTTCTGCGGTGTGCTGCCCTAACGCAGGCGATGGGAGGACGGCGTCCAACGGGGTATCCGAAAAATTTGTGTTGGGTCCCACGAGTTGCATCTTGCCTGCCGCGTGGTGATCCTGTTCGATCACCAGATCGTTTGCATGCGCCTGTTCGTTATCGAGCAAGCCTTCAACGAACTGCACCGGCATTGCGGGCACTCCCGCCCCGTGGAAAAGTCGTAGCCAATCCTCAGATGTTTTCTCAGCAATCAACTTCTCGACCCGAACCAGCAGATCATCCGCAAACTGAACCGCCTCGGGTGCCTCGAGATCATAACCCTGCTGGAATCGCCGGTCGTCGAAGCCAACACAGTCGGCCATGCGTTTCCTGAGCGGATCACTAAGGCATGCCACAGCGATAAGCCCGTCTTCGGTCCGGTACGGACGGTAATAGATAAGCATCGCAGATGGGAACCAGCGAGCCTCGTTGTACAGATCATTGAGCTCGTTATAAGACAGATCTGCCTGTTGCAGCATCGGAAGGTCTTCGTCATACCACTGTTGCGGTTTAGTGGGGTTACCCGGGATACGTGCCAGATGACCAGACAGGGTGGTCATGGCGTTCGCAAGAAGTGAAGTGCCAATTTTCTGCCCCCGTCCACTCTTCTCTCGATGGTAGAGCGCGGCGCAGACCGATTGAACAATCGCATATCCAGTGGTGAAGTCCACGAACGGCGTTGTGCGAATCATCCGTGGCACACCCCTCCACATGATTCCTTCTGATTGGATGATCCCGCTAAAAGCTTGGGCGAGAACGTCATAACCGGGTCCGCCCGCGTAGGGGCCTTTCAACCCATAGGCTGAGGCTTCTGCGTAGATGATGCGCGGGTTGATGGACGATAGCGTGTCGTAATCGATCCCGAGCTTTACCGGAACGTCTGGACGATGGTTGGTGACCACGATGTCCGCTTTCTCGACCAGACGATGCGCCGCGGCGCGTCCATCGCTTTTAGTCAAATCAAGCTGAATAGAACGTTTGCCTCGATTGACGGCTATGAAGGCACGGGACTCGTGCTCCGCAAACGGGCCGCCGCCATCTCGCCATGGGTCACCCCAGGGCGGTTCGATCTTGATCACGTCCGCGCCCAGGTCTGAAAGCATCACACCGCTAACCGGACCGGCGATGATCTCGGTAAATTCGATGACCCGTACACCTTCCAGCGGTCCTGCCATGCGGCTGAATTTCCTTTCCCTGTTGCGCTCTGTTTCTGTAGAACGCTTCCTCCGAAAGATTCAGGAAGGCGCCTGCCTGATCGTGACTATCTTCGGCGTGGCGTGATCTGAGCACCACGAACCCCGACATCCAGACGTTCGATGCTGTTACTACCGGCGACGGTTACGTATACGGAGTCTTCCCACCAACACATGTTCGTGACCCGATCACCACGCATTGGGTAGCTCCGCAAAAGCTCTCCGGCCTCGATATCCACCACGTCGATGGTGCCATTGAGCCACCTTGCGACCCACAATCGGCCATGTTCATCGAACTGGCAACCGTCGACCATCTTGTTTGGAAACTGGTAGACAAGTTTCTCATTGGAAGCGTTACCGTCGGAATCGAGATCATAGGACACGATGCTGTTTGTCCGCGACATGGCCACAAACAGACGAGATTGGTCGGGATGTATGGCTAGTCCGTTTGGGTATTCAAGGTTCTCGGCTACACGGGTGACGGCCCCAGGCACGCCCTGCTCAGACATCGCAATCCGATACACGGCCCCGGGCTGCGGGTCGGCGCTAACGCCCGGATCAGTGAAATACACGTTGCCCTTCAAATCCATACACACATCATTTGGTGCCATGTAGGGTTCACCATCAAAGGACTCGGTGAGGACCTCGATCAGCTTCCGATCGATATCAATTCGGGTGATCCGTTTCCCATCGTGATCGGCACATATCAACCCTCGGTTGCCGTCGTATTTGAGCCCGTTAACCACACCTCCGGTGTCGATCCACAGTTCCACCAGCCCGCGCGGTGCCAGCCTGCCCAGCGTCCCGCGGCGAAGGTAGTTCACAAAGTACAGGTATCCATCTTCGTCAAAGATTGGGCCTTCTGCGAATTCGATGTTCGCAACGACCGGATACGGAGTTAGGGTCTTCGGAAGGTCAGGCGCCTGCGCCACGTAATGCTCCTTGTGTCCTGTACCCAACCGTCACGCTCCGACATCGGAACGCTGTGCACAAAACGGTTGATGCCAAACGGGGGCAAACGTAGCACTAGTTCCCGGGCCGGACAACATCCGCGAGGAGCGGAGCGTACAGAATCAAGCGCCAGGAAGAATCGCTCCTGATGCCGCACTTACCGCGTCCGCCAACGGCTGCGGGTAGACGCCGAGTAGTACAGTCCCGACCAGTAGTCCCCCAAGCAACACCCAGCTTAATCGCGGGATTCCTACCATCAGAGGCGTGTTGTCGGATTCGGCGATGCCGTCGATGAACATACGCTTCACGACCATCAGGTAGTAGTACAGCGAAACGACGCTTGCCACCATCGCAATTCCGGCAAGCCACAATAATCCCGCCTCGGCCGCCGCGGTAAACAGATAAAACTTGGTAAGGAAGCCGACAAAGAACGGCAATCCGGCCAGCGAGAATAGTGCCACTGCCATCACAAGTGAAAGATATGGTGATCGTTTGGCCAGGCCCGAATAAGCGGACAGTTCGTCGGTTCCGATGTGGTTGGACACGACAATCACGACGGTGAATGCAGCGAGGTTGGCGAAAGCGTACCCGACCAGATGCAGAATCACCGCGTCCGAAGCCAGCGTGACCGGGATTACGGCCCCGCCTTCGATATACCCGAGTGCGGCAACGCCGACCAGCAGGAATCCGACCTGCCCGACGCTGGAGTAGGCCAACATGCGTTTGATGTTGCTCTGAACGATCGCCACCAGATTACCGATGACCATTGTGGTGACCGCAAGGACGGCAATTAGTACCTGCCATTCTTCGAGCGCCGGCATAAGCGCCTGTGTGAACAGCCTTAGGATTAGAGCAAATGCAGCGGCCTTCGATGCGACCGCAAGGAACGCCGTAATTGGCGTCGGTGCGCCTTGGTACGTGTCCGGCGCCCACATGTGGAATGGTGCAGCGGCTACTTTGAATCCGAGCCCGGCAATAATGAGGGCAAGCCCAAGTATCAGCGTCGAGTCCAGGCTCCCAGCGTTAGAGGCGAGATGTTCTGAGATACCATCGTAGTAGGTGGTGCCAGTTGCTCCCCAGACCATGCTTATCCCGTACAGCAATATGGCCGAAGACAACGCCCCGAGCACTATGTATTTCACACCGGCCTCGTTGCCATGTGCATCATCACGCCTGAAAGCCACCAGCACGTACAGGCTGAAGCTCAGGAGTTCTAGAGCGACGTACGCAGTCAGCAGTTCTCCGGCCGCGGACATCCCAATCATTCCGACCGCGGCAAACACCATCAGGGCATAGAACTCACCGGGTTGGCGTATGTGTTGCCGAACGTAGTCGTTAGAAATAAGTACGAGCACGGCGGTAAGTGTAGTGAGGAACACAAAGAAGAAGAGGCCGAACTTATCGGCGATGAACAGCCCACCGTAGAGAGTTTCTACGGTATCCCATCTTTGGACCATCACCACAACGGCACTTAACACCAACCCACCGGCAGCAAGCCACGAAAGGTGAAAACGATGTCGACGCGGCAGCATGAAATCGACCGTCAACACGGCGAACGCAACGCCGACAAGGACGTATTCGGGGACCAATAGAGAGAAGTTAACGTTCATCCGGTCACCACCGGTATGTGTCGTACGCCTTCACGAATAACGTCGATGAGGAAGAACGGTGCGAACCCGACCACGAGCAGGATCAAGGCAAGTGTCCCGGCAACCAGCTTCTCGTTGAGCTTGAGGTCGGGAAGGCTCTCCCAGCGTCTGGCCGTCTCGCCGAAGTAAACCTGTGCGAGTAGCCGGAGCATGTATACCGCCGTGATACCAGCGCCTATGACCGCAAGCGCGCCTACCCACGGGTAGGTCTGGAACAAGCCCAAGAAGACCAGTAGTTCCGCCACGAAACCGCTAAATCCAGGTAATCCAAGCGACGCAAACCCAGCGATGGCAAAAAAGAACGCGCCAACAGGCATGACTTTGGCCAGCCCGCTCAGGATACCGATGTCCCGGGTGTGGGATGTCTGGTAGATGGCCCCGGCGAGCGTAAACATGAGGGCGGTCATAATGCCGTGGGAAAACATCTGCAGCACCGCACCTGTAACCCCGAGTGTATGCAATGTGGCGAGCCCGAGGAATACGTAGCCCATATGGCTAACGCTGGAGTAGCCGATAACGTACTTGAGGTCCGTCTGTGACATAGCAGCTATCGAGCCGTATATGACGTTTACGGCCCCCATCCCAAGTAGCAATGGTGCCCAGGCCTCAGCACCTTCCGGCATAGTCTGTATCCCGACCCGGATAATCCCGAACGCACCAAGCTTCATCAGCACACCGGCATGCAGCATGCTCACAGATGTCGGGGCGGAGACATGCCCATCGGGTGACCATGTGTGCAGCGGCCATAGTCCACCAAGCAGGCCAAAACCGACCATCAGTAACGGAAATACCCATTTCTGGAACGACTCGTCGAATCCGACTCTTTGTAGATCAGTTAGGTTGAATGTATTCAGGTCCGCCTGGACGAACATCGCGATAATCGAAACCCAGATGAGCACACTTCCACCCACGAGAAATAACACCAGCTTCATGGCGCTGTATTCCTTCGACCGAGTGAAACGCGGGAAGCTTGTGCTGGAGCCCCAGAAGGAAATCAGCAGGTACATCGGCAGTACGGCGATCTCGTAAAAGAAGAACAGGAAGAACAGGTCGAGGGATGCAAAGGTCCCGTAAACCCCTCCGACCAGCAGGTTGAGTAGGATGAGGTAGTCCTTGCTCCGGGCGTCAACATTCCAACCGATCAAGATCGCCGCCGGGAACGCGATAGCAGTAAGTGCCAGCATCGCAACGGCGATGCCGTCGACGCCGAGATCAAACCCGATGCCCAGCTGTTCAAGCCAGTCTGTTTCGCTAATGAACTGGTATTGCGCTCCATCGCTATAGTCGAATCGCAGCAATATCCACACCACAAACGCCGTGGTGGCGAGCGCCACGCCCGACGAAAACCACTTCATGGACCGAAGTTGATCGCCTTCACCTGGCCACAGAATGAGCGCTAGAGCCGCCGCAAAGGGCAGCACCACCAGCAGAATAAGCACGCTGTTGTCAAAACCGTTCATTGGCTAGACAGACCACCAGATCACGCCAAGTACGACCGCCCCGATAACCATTCCGAGGCCATAGTTGTAGACCATGCCCGTTTGTATGTATCGAAGAACGCCGCCGGCCCAGCGTGTCGTTTTGCCCGGGCCGTCAACACCGATATCGTTCAACCAGGCACGATCGATAAAGGCAGTGAGCCGGGCCGTGGGAAGCACTATCTGGTTGATGGCCCACTGGTACACCTCATCAAAATAGAACTTGCGATCAGCCGCGATCGCCACGAATCCGAGCCGAAGGCGTATGGCCTCCGCCGAGATACTGCGCTGTATGTAGATAAGCCATGTCAGGAAGAGCCCGACTACGACGATCAGAACAGACACACCAGTAATCGCCGTATTGATATGGAATCCCTCTTCGGAATCGGTGACCCACGACACAAACCCCATGTAGGCGTGGCTCCACTCAAAAGCGGTCGCCCCGAGGCCAGCAGCCAGCAGGGCGAATACGCCGACCGGAGCCCACATCCGGATGCCAGGCTCATGTGCGTCCTCGTTTGAAGACGACAGTTGTCCAAGAAATACCCGGTAAAGCATCCGGCCCGTGTAAAGCACGCTAAATGCGACCGCCACGAACGTCACAACTAAGAAACCGTCGTTCAAGCGTCCCGTGTGTACCGCTAGAAGAATTTCGTCCTTGGAGAAAAACCCGGCCAGTAATGGGAGGCCGGCGAGCGACAGAGCACCTATCCAGAACGCAACGGTCGTAAATGGCATCTTTCGCCATAGACCACCCATCTCCCGGATGTCGGTTTCTCCGGTCCCGTGGCTGATACTTCCAGCGCCCAGAAAGAGGCATGCTTTGGCGAACGCATGCGCCAGCAGATGGAACATCGCCACACCCGGAAAACCCGCTCCTACTGCGAGCATCATGAATCCTAGGTGGCTGATAGTGGAGTAGGCTAGGATCCGCTTGAGATCGGTCATCGCCAACGCCATGACTCCCGCAAGCAATGCTGTCAGAAGTCCGATTACGGCAATCAGGTCCAGCGCGTCCGGGACCATGTTGTACATCGGGAACAGGCGTACGACCAGGTACACGCCCGCCACCACCATAGTTGCGGCGTGAATGAGGGCGCTGACCGGCGTCGGGCCTTCCATGGCGTCTGGGAGCCAAACGTGCAGAGGAATTTGCGCCGATTTACCGGCCGCGCCGCCGAAAATAAAGATTAATGCCCATTTGAGCTGTGTCTCGTCAATACTTCCGGCGTGGGCCAGTTGCGTTATGTCACGAATGTCAAAGGTCCCGGTGGCCCGAAACAGTAGGACGAACCCGATGAGAAGCGCCACATCGCCGATTCGTGTTGTGATGAACGCCTTCTTGGCGGCTTCTGCGGCGGATCTTCGCTCCCACCAGAAGCCTATAAGCAGATACGAGCCAAGACCGACCAGCTCCCAACCGAGGTAAAGCAATAAAAGATTGTCGGCAAGAACGAGTGTCATCATCGCCGCAGCAAAAAGTGACTGCAAGGCGAAATACCACCAGAGGCGTGGCTCCTCATGTAGGTATTCAAGTGAGTAGATCTGTATGCCAATTGCGACGAATGACACGACGCCCAGCATCACCAGCGAAACCTCGTCGACCGTAGTACCCCACGTGAACGCAAACCCGCCAACGGTAAACCACTCGATCGAGCGCGTTCCAGCGCCGTCTTCAAGGAACGTGACGAAGACGATAATCCACACAACGAACGACGCCACGATGGCTGCTATCGATAGGTAAGGGGCTATTCCGGAAAGACGTCTTCCAGTAATCAGGATCAGCACGAACGCGATCGCCGGTATCACGGGCGCCAAGAACGCGGCGTCAGTTCCCATCGACCGCCACCTTCATGCTCGAAACGCGGTTCAAATCAGGTTCATACGTGCAAATCACTGCTACCACTTCATCACGTTGAGTTCATCGACGTTGGCGGAGCCACGATTTCGGAATACACGAAGAACTATGGCCAGAGCCAGCCCTATCTCTGCAGCGGCAATGGTGATGATAAACACCACTAGGATCTGGCCGAACACGCGAACATCGGCAGCCCGGTCCGAGAATGCGGCTATTCCGACAAGGTTAACGTTGACTGCGTTCAGCATGATCTCTATCGAGATCAATACGAGCACTGCACTGCGACGTGCCAGCACGCCGAATATTCCGATGCTAAACAGAGCAGCGCTAAGAATTTGGAAGTGGACGAGTTCGAGCATGCGTGTCTACTCGCCATCCTCTAGGTTACGGGACAGCATGATCGCTCCGATTAGCGCCACGAGCAGGACCAATGAGGCCATCTCAAACGGGATCGCCCAATCCATGAACAGCCCAAGCGCCAGGTTTTCGAAGCCAGTCTCCCGATCAGTGGCGACACCCGTCGCACTCTCAAGACTCGTCAAGTCTGACGCGACAAAAACCACGACCAGCAATACAAATACGCCGATGGATGCGAGCATGGCCAGAGCGCGCTGGTTGTTGTCTGCACGCGGTTGGTCGTTCGTGCGCGTCAGCATAATGCCGAATAGCACGACAACGGTCACGGCACCGCCGTAGATGAGTATCTGTGCGAGAGCAAGGAACTCTGCGACGGCGACGAGAAAGATTCCGGCAACCGCGAGAAGCGCCACCAGCAACATAAAGGCCGCGTGCACGACGTTCCGGGTCAGGACGACGCCGAGCGAACTCAGAACCGTGACCGCACCCAGTAGATAAAAGACGACGAGCTGTGTGGTCACACTACGTCTTCTCCGGTCTCTTCAACCGTGTTTACCGAATCGTCTGGACCAGAAGGCTCGACGACGGACTCTTCAGATGCCTTTACCTTCACGGCGGCAGCTTCTGCCGCTGCCCGTTCGTTCGGGGATGCGGCATTCGGCTTTGACTGCTTCCAACCCACTTCCATCTGATAGACCCGCCCCATATCGAGCAACGTCGGGAGATCGACCCGGTTCGCGTTCCTGAGCCGTTCACTTCGCTCGTGTTCGAGGCTCATCTCGATGGCGTCAAAGTTACATACGTCGACGCAGATGCCGCAAAGGATGCAGCGACCAAGGTTGATCTCGAACGATTCGATGATCTTTTTACGGTGACTGACGCCCTCGGAGAACTTCTCATTGTCCTGCATTTTGGCCGACATGCACTGTGTCGGGCAGTAGCGCACGCAGACCATGCAGCCGGTGCAATACGGCTCGTCACGGTCTACGTCCCACGTGAGTGCGGGAAAGCCCATGAAGCGATTGTCTACAGGAATATGTTCCTTCGGGTACTCGAATGTCACCTTAGAGCGCAGCGCCCCGCGGAGCGTTACTCCAAGGCCCCGGAGTCCGCTCAGCATCGCTTAATCACCTGCCTGTCCTTCACCTGAAATCTGAGTCGACGATGGAGCATTGGGCATCGGCCGCCCGATCTCGCCCGCCGATCTCCTGAGTATTCGCACCGTCTGGGGCCGGCCGCCCACGCCTCGACCTTTCTGCACACCTATGGCCGCGCCAATAAGGATCGGAAGTGAAAGCATTGGCATCATCCACAGCGGCCAGTCGTAGAACAGCACGACGGCGATTAAGACAAAGTTGGCGAACGAAAGCGGGATTAAAACCTGCCATGCGAACGTCATCAACTGATCAATCCGCAGGCGTGGATAAGTTCCCCGTATCCAGAATATCGTGACCGCCACGATATAGGTCTTGAAGATAAACCATGCACCACCCATAAGGTTTGTCGTCATGCCCGACAGTTCGTTGCCGAAGATCGATTCCGGTGGGCTCGGCCAACTCCAACCGCCAAAGAACAGGACAACGATCAGGGCGCTGATGACAAAAGTATTGAGGTACTCGGCCAGAAAGAACACCGCCCAGTGCGCGCCACTGTATTCAACGAACGGGCCGCCAACGACCTCTGACTCAGCGTGATGGATGTCAAACGGAGTCCGGCCAAGTTCCGCAAGGCCGGCGATGAAGAAGATCACAAACCCCATCGGCATCACGAACGCGAACGGAATCAAGCCCTGCCCGGGAAGATTCCGTGTCGCTTCTCCGATGGTAATCGTGTTTCCGCTGATAACGGCGTCGAGTGAAAGCGACTGTACGAGTACTGCTATGGACAGGATCACTATCACGATCGGAATTTCGTAGCTGACGAGCTGCGCCGCGGCACGCAGCCCGCCAAGCATCGAGTAGCGGCTCGAAGACGCCCAACCTCCCATGAGGAGCCCAACTACGCCAATACCACTGATGGCGACCACATAAAGAAGTCCAAGGTCCATCACCCGAACGGCGATATTATTCCCAAATGGGATGGCGAGCCAGATCAGGAATGCAGGAACGGCAACGAATGCCGGCGCCATCCAGAAGAGCAACTTATCGGCGTAGGCCGGGATGATGTCTTCTTTCGTCACCAGCTTCATAGCGTCTGCAAAAGGCTGCAATAAGCCGTGCGGCCCGACTACCGACGGACCGGCCCGCTGCTGAATACGTGCAAGTGTTTTGCGTTCCAGCCAGGTGAGTGAAAGCACACCGACCGCGAGTGCGAAAAACAGGCCAAACAGCCCGGCAAACGCAAATACGATATCGGTGAAACTCAACGGTCCACCTCCCCGAGAACGATATCGAGCGTCCCGAGTATCACGACGGCGTCGGCTATGTAGTGCCCCACGGTCAGGTCACGCAAAGCCTGAAGATTGCAGAAGGACGGCGGTCTTATCTTGAGCCGGTACGGTCGCTCGCCCCCTTCGCTCACGATGTAAACCCCGAGGTCTCCGCGCGGGTTCTCGCAATGGGCGTACACCTCGCCGGCCGGTGGCCGTGCGATTCGACGTATTTTCGCCATCGTATCGCCCGGTTCCATCAAAGCTATGGCCTGTCGGATGATGCTGACCGACTCTCTGGCCTCGAGAATCCGAATGTAGAAACGATCCCAGCAATCGCCGGCGCTGCCGACGGGGATCCCGAAATCCAATTCATCGTAACGCGAGTACGGCTCATCTACCCTGACGTCGTACGAGACCCCGGAGGCCCGGAGTACGGAGCCGGAGAGGCCCCAATCCAGGGCATCCTCACCCGAGATAACACCAATCCCAGATGTACGTTCTAGAAAAATTTCGTTCCCGGTCAATAGGCGGTCTGTCTCGTCTATTCCGTGCTCAAGTTCATTGCACAGGGCCAGCGATCGGGACTCAAAATCGTCCGGCACGTCCTCTTTGACACCACCCACCCGGAAGTAGTTGTGCATCATCCGTGCACCACTAACTGATTCGAACAGCGCCTGGATCTTCTCTCGATCCCGGAAGTTGTACAGCAGGGGCGTGATCGCACCCATGTCAATGGCGAACGTACCGTAAAAGAGCAGATGACTGGCGATACGATTGAACTCGCACATGATGATTCGGATCAGTTCGGCACGAGGCGGTGGTGCAACATCCATTAGCTTCTCGACGGCGGACACGATCACAAGTTCGTTGTTGAAGTTTGATACGTAATCAAGCCGATCAAAAAGCGTGATTATCTGGCTGTACAACTCGTGCTCGCACAACTTTTCGGAACCCCGGTGCAGATATCCGATGTGCGGTACGAGGTCCTGAATCTGTTCCCCGTCAACACGCAGTTCCATCCGGAAGACGCCGTGCGTTGCAGGGTGCTGCGGACCCATGTTGACCATCATGTCAACGGTCCCAGGCTCGGGGTTCGGAACTTGGGTGATCGTGCTCCCCATATTCGTAGGTGCTGCGTTCTCCGTCATACGCTTACCACTCTTCGTAATCGTTCAGTGGATAGTTTTTGCGGCCTGGGAAGCCATCGAAATCTTCAGGCAGCACAAGTGGTACCAGATTAGGGTGACCTTCGAATTCGACCCCGAAAAGGTCGTGCATCTCACGCTCGTACCAGTCGGCACCACGCCATATGCCGGTCACAGAGGATATGGATGGACGGCGTTCAGGCAGCCGAATCTTCACCATCATTTTGTGACGATGTTTCATCGAGTACAGGTGGTATACCACCTCGAACTCGCCGTCTGGGTCGACATAGTCGACCACCGTAAGCAGCCGCAGATAGTCAAAACCGAACGTCGGGTCATCTTTTAGTTGCCGGCACACATCGACCAGATGATCTGCCGGCACCCTACAGACAACTTCGTCTATGGCAGCCCCGACCTCAATCTTGTGGGTCGCAAGCCTTTCAGGAAGCCTCTCCGCGAGCACTAAGCCCTCAGGAGGCAGCGCGACAGCGGCTCTTTGTACTTGCGGCTCACGACGCTTCACCGGTGACGAAGTGGATTTCGCGCCTGAGTTCGAAGGATTGTTTCCGCCACCTGATGATCCCTGAGAGGTCAATCGACCTTGCCTTCTCTAGCGTCCAACTTGATCTTGTCCTGGAGTTTCAGAAAGGCGTCCATGAGCGCCTCAGGGCGAGGCGGACATCCCGGGACGTACATATCAACGGGGATCAGATGATCAACGCCCATTACCACGGAGTAAGAGCGATAGTACGGGCCACCGTTTGTGGCACAACTGCCCATGGCGATCACCCATTTGGGGTCCGGCATCTGTTCATACAGTAGCTTTATAGGCTCCGCCATCTTCTTTACAACAGTTCCCGCCACAATCATCACATCTGACTGTCTTGGAGACGGCCATGTGACGATGCCAAAACGGTCTACATCGTGGTGCGGCATGTACGTCGAGATCATCTCGATCGCACAGCACGCAAGTCCAAAAGTCAGCGGCCACATTGACGATTTACGGGCCAGCGCCACAAGCTGGTCGGCGTTGGCGGTGATCACACCCGGGACACCAGATCGCTGAAACGGGCTCTGCGCAGGGGTGTTGCCCTTGCCCTCAATTATCTCCATGCCCTCTATCGCCAATTCAGCCCACCCTTTCGCCACGCGTAAGTCAACCCGAACATCAAAATGCCAAGAAAGATCAGCATCTCATAGAAAACGGCAGCGGAGGCTTTCAGAAAGATTACAGCCCACGGAAACAAGAAAACTGCCTCAACGTCAAATATGAGAAACGCAAGGCCAAAAACGTAGTAGCGGATGTTGGTGCGGGACCAAGAGAAAGGAGTCGCCTCAATTCCGCACTCGTAGGGAATTCGGCCCCGTTCACTCTGACGTTTTGGAGCGAAAATGTAGGAAGCGAGGAACAGTATGCCGATCGCCAGCATTCCGACAGCGCCAGCGATGGCAATGATCGTCCAGTTATCGCCGAACCCTTCAGGCAAAGAGAGGACCTCGGTCTCCGATTAAACCAGTCACGCACACGATCCGTTCGATTTCACGCAAAAGAGCGACGGATTTCGTCTAGCCGCCAGGTGGAGATTAGCACCCAATTACGTGCCATTCAACGATGTTTACGGACTCTCGACTCGGGATCTTACAAACTCACCCTGTGGCCTTCGTCAGGATACATTGTCCAAAGCATCAATTACCGTATCTAGATCCTTGTCTCCTCGCCCAGAAAGAAGCAATAAAACAATCGAATCCGGGTCGAGTGTGGGAACAAAATCAGAGAGATATGAAAGTGCGTGTGAAGGCTCGAGGGCTGGGATAATTCCCTCTGTTCGGCTCAACAGTTGGAACCCTTCGAGGGCCTCAGAGTCGGTGATGGCGACATATTGGGCCCGCTCGGTGTCCCGCAGGTAGCTGTGCTCGGGTCCGACACCCGGGTAGTCCAGCCCTGCTGAAATGCTGTGCGCTTCCTGAACCTGTCCGTGTTCATCCTGGAGCAGGTATGACATTGCGCCGTGCAGCACGCCCGGGCGCCCTTTCGTCATCGTCGCGGCGTGCTCGGCGGTATCGACGCCCGCCCCTGCTGCCTCGATACCAATCAATCGCACCGAATCATCGTCAATGAAACCGCTAAACAGGCCGATGGCGTTACTGCCGCCTCCCACGCATGCAATGGCGTAATCGGGAAGCCGCCCCGTTATCTCAAGAATCTGCGATCGGGACTCTCTCCCGATTACCGACTGGAAGTCACGAACTATCATCGGATACGGGTGCGGACCGACGACGCTGCCGATAATGTAGTGGCTGGTTTCGATGTTCGTAACCCAATCCCTGATCGTCTCGTTGATGGCGTCTTTTAACGTTCGACTACCGGAGGTCACTGGTTCGACTGTCGCCCCGAGTATTTCCATGCGCCGGACGTTAGGCGCCTGGCGCCGTATGTCCTCTTCACCCATGTAGACGACACATTCCATGCCGAACATAGCGCAAACGGTAGCTGTGGCAACACCGTGCTGCCCGGCACCTGTTTCGGCGATGATCCGCCTTTTGCCGAGCCGTCGGGCGAGGAGCGCCTGTCCGACGGCGTTATTGATCTTATGTGCACCGGTGTGGATGATGTCTTCGCGCTTGATGTAAATCTGCGCGCCGCCCAGTTCCCGAGTTAGATTGGAGGCGAAGTAGAGAGGTGATGGGCGCCCAACATAGTTGGCCAGCAGATCGTCTAACTCTGCGATAAACGCCGAATCGGAGCGTGCCAACTTGTATTCGAGTTCAAGTTCTTCAAGTGCCGTCATCAGCGTTTCAGGAACGAAACGTCCGCCATAGTCTCCAAATCGGCCGCGGGAGTCGGGTAGCGTGGGTCGGGAAGTGGTACCGGTCAATTGGTTTTCCTGGCCTTAATGCGCATGCCGTTTTCGTCGCTTGCGATCACGTATGAAGCGACATTGGGGCTAACGATCATAATAATGAAGCTAGAATAGCAGCCTGTTCAGCCCCCTATCTGCCTCTATACGGACATCTTATTATCGCCTCTGAAACGCCTCATATCCGGCCCGATCGCGATCAGTACTACATGACTATCAGCATTGCCGTGCGGGCACGCGCCAACTGCCTTGGTAGCAAGGTCGGCGCCGTGATCGTTCGTGATGACCGGATCGTGTCGACCGGATACAACGGGACAGCCCAGGGTCTTCCGAACTGCGAAGACGGCGGATGCCAGCGCTGCGAGAACCGGGGCACAAAATACTCGTCGGGCGAGGCGTACGACCTGTGCATTTGCGTCCACGCCGAGCAGAACGCCATCCTATCAGCGGCCCGTTTCGGCACCCCAATTGAAGGGACCGACGTGTACACAACACTGCGCCCGTGCTTCAACTGCACAAAGGAACTGGTACAGGCGAGAGTGCGGGCGG